>JACMJI010000264.1 GCA_014380705.1 Gorillibacterium sp.
CTTACTGCAGAGGGTACAATGATTGAGGAAGTAGCCATTGGCAACGGGTCGGTAGATGCCATTTATAAAGCAATAGATCGTGCAATTGGCGAAAGCGTTGAGTTGCAGGATTATAACATTCAGTCTGTGACCGATGGTAAAGATGCACTTGGTGAAGTGAGTGTCGTGCTTGCACAGAATGGCCTATCCGTAAAAGGCCGTGGTGTCAGCACCGATATTCTGGAAGCGAGCGCCCGGGCCTATGTAGATTCGATTAATCGCTTAATCGACAAACGCAAAACATTTGACGGATCTAGACGCGATGTTACTTTAATTTAAACATTATTACAGCAAAAATCGATAGAGGCGCATTCGCTATTTACAGGAGAACGCCTCTTTTTGATGCTACCCAGCGGATTTAATAATCTTATAGGTTCTTTCTATGAAGCCAATAGAATTTATATCTTGGTCATATGGTTTTTGATGTGGTACAACTGACAATAGGATACAAATCAAAAAGCTGCGGTTGGTAAATTGAAGGAGTGGTTCAGGTGGCAGATGTGAAGAAGATTGCTGTGATATCCGGAGACGGAATTGGACCGGAGGTCGTAGCGGAAGCACAAAAGGTAATTGCTAAAACCGAAGAAGTATTTGGCTATCCTTTTGAATTTGAGTATGGATTATTTGGCGGAATCGCCATAGATCAATGTGGGACACCCCTTCCTGAGGATACACTTGCGATGTGTCAACGCGCAGACGCTGTCCTGCTTGGAGCAGTAGGAGGACCACAATGGGATAACAACCCGAAGGAATTGCGTCCGGAAACAGGGCTGTTAGGCATCCGCAAGGCACTTGGACTATTCTCAAATATTCGTCCCGCCGTTGTTTTTGACTGTTTGAAGGATGCGTCTACTCTCAAGCCCGAAGTATTAGAGGGTACAGATCTAATCGTTGTACGCGAGCTGACTGGCGGCATTTATTTTGGCGATAAGCTGCGACGCGTTGGACCCAATGGACCAGAAGCTATGGATACTTGCGTATATAGTGTGATGGAGGTTGAGCGTATTGCTCGTCAGGCTTTCGAGATTGCTAGGACTCGCCGCAAGAAGCTAGCTTCGGTAGACAAGGCAAATGTGCTTGAGACCTCCCGATTGTGGCGGGAGACGGTCATTCGTGTAGCCGAGGAATACCCCGATGTAGAATTAGAGCATGTGCTAGTAGACAATTGCGCGATGCAGCTTTTACGTCGCCCTTCAAGCTTTGATGTTATTGTCACGGAGAACATGTTTGGTGACATTCTAAGTGATGAGGCGGCTATGCTGACTGGTTCAATTGGGATGCTGTCATCCGCTTCTCTCGGAGAAGGAAGCTACGGTTTATACGAGCCCGTGCACGGCTCCGCTCCTGATATTGCTGGACAAGGAATTGCAAATCCAGTCGCAACGATTCTTTCAGTGGCCTTGATGTTTCGGTTAACCTTCGGCTATCACGATGCAGCAGATGCGATTGAGCGGGCTGTTAAAGAAGTGCTTGATGCAGGCCATCGTACAGGAGATATAGCGGTTGATAAGAGTAAAGCCATCGGTACAATAGAGATGGGTAATCTAATCGTGGCTGCCATTCGTAAAGGTTAATTGTAGTAATAAATAGCAGCGCCCCCGGGAACTCCCCGATGGCTCTGCTATTATCTTTTTAAGGGAAAGACTGAAAAAGTAAAGTCATTCACGTTTTATACAATAATTATAATTACTATTAAATTATAATCTTGATAATCTTGACTTTGAATTTGGCCAATGTTACGATTCATCTTGTGAACTTCATTATCGTTTCCTGGGGCAGGATTTACATAAATCAACCTGTTTTATCCCTTCAGGCAACTCAAATTAAAGGAGGAATTGTAACATGGCAGAACGTCTCGTAGGTAAACAAGCACCTTTTTTCAAATTAGAAACAGCATTAGGGAATGGTGAAGGTTTTGGCAGCGCCTCGTTAACCGACTACACAGGCAAATGGCTAGTACTCTTCTTCTACCCGCTCGACTTTACCTTTGTATGCCCAACTGAAATCACGGCTCTTAGTGATGCTGTAGAAGAATTTAAGAACTTAAAAACTGAGGTTCTGGGCGTAAGTATAGACAGTATTCACGCGCACAAAGCTTGGATTAATGCTCATCGCAACGATGGTGGACTTGGTAAGATCAACTTCCCGCTCGGCGCTGACCTGACCCATTCTGTATCCCGAGACTATGGTGTCCTTATTGAAGAAGAAGGAATCGCTTTGCGTGGACTCTTCATTATCAATCCAGAAGGCGAATTGAAATACCAAGTCGTTAACCACAATGATGTTGGACGCAGCGTTGAAGAAACCTTGCGTGTACTTCAAGCCCTGCAGACGGGCGGCTTATGCCCAATGAACTGGAAACCGGGTCAAAAAAACCTTTAGTTAGTCCTCCGCACTCGGGCTTTGAATTCATTGAAACATGAATATAACAAGAACAACCCCTACAACAGCGCTTAGGCCGATATTGTAGGGGTATTTTTTTATTCTCTACCGTATTTCAATCTATAGTTGAATCCATTCTCGCTAATTTTTCTATATTTTTATAAAAATATAGAAATATTGCTCAAAGCTTATTCAAACCGCCTATAAGTGGATAAATTAATAGTAAGAACAATTATTAGAAAATGATTAAAAAAAATTGAGCATGAGGAGGGGAACTCCATGAGTTTTTGCTGCGGCGCCGGTATGATCGGAAGAAAAGGAACCCTAAAGCACCTTCATACTAGTATTCATAATGTACCTACCCTATTTTGTCCCGTCTGCAAGCGTACGGAGGTGCATTATTTGATCCGAAGTGAATTTGAGATCCTAGCTGAGTATGCCACGGGAGACGGAACCCCTGAAATAAATTTTATGGATTATGTTCAAGGCAGAAAATCAAATGAACTATTCGAGAACTGTATCAACACTGAAAAAGATGACCCAATGGATCTTATAGAGAATCAGATTGATATGTCACTTGACCTGCTCTCTGTAGCGAAGGAACTTCGGGATGAAGAGTGGGGAACTATACTAAAGATTCGTTTGAAATCACTCAGCCAACAAAGGGAAGTTCTCAGCGAAAGAAGAATTTCAGGTTGAGAGGTAGGTTAACAGGAGCTTTTTTTTCAAACTTATTGAACCATGTGAAGATCATCCTTAGGGGCAAGAAACCGAGGGAGGATCTCTTTTTTTGCACTTGTGGTATAATGTCGAAAGAGTTCATCAGATAACAGTTATGTGAGGTGAAATTGATTGATTCTCGACATGTTCAAACGATTTTTGGGGCAAGCCCCTACAGTACTTTCTACAGATGAAGCTGTACATACCTCTGGATCTATTCCAGTTCAAAAAAATCAGATCGCAACGAAAGAGCGTCAAGAGGAAATGATAGACTTGGAACGTGTATTTCGTGAATTCGGAATAGGTCTGGACCATCTTATCAAGTCTACACCCCCGCATATAAATTTACGTCTACGCTTAATAAAAGCTAGTCAGCAGTTGGCACAGGATGCCGAGATTATGCGAGAACTAATAAAGCTTAAGCATCTTCCCGTTGACGAATTTGCCCAAAGATCAGGCCTTTCTCGTAAAATCACCAAGCAGCACAGCAAGTACTTGATTAGTATTGCATTAATCTATTACGGCCCTTATCCAAACATTCGCCAGTACCTCCAGACCGATATTCCACAGAAATGAGCGTGGCTCGATGAATAAAGGCATTGTTATGAAGAAAAAAGCCAAAACTTTCGTCATTATTACACCAAATGGTGAGTATAGAGAAATAGCTAAAGGCAAACACGATTATCAGATCGGTGAACAGATCACGTTCAAAAAATCTGATGCGCGAGATCGGGACGAACTAACATTAATCTCTCTTTGCACTTCTTTAATAGTAGCCATTTTGCTCACCGCTATTATATTTGGTGGATTTAATAGGTTGACTAACTGGTTTGCTAATGGCAAAGTAGTGGCGTTTGTAACGTTGGACATTAACCCCAGTATTGAAATTGGAATTGATAAACTAGAAAAGGTTCAAAAAGTAGAAGGATTAAATGAAGAGGGTACTAAACTTATAAAGGGATTGAAATATAAGAATAAACCACTAAATGATCTGGTCGATAAGCTTTTTGCTCTAGCAGAACCCTCTTACCTATCTAAAGGAAAGGTAGATATTGTACTTACGACAACAACGATAAAGGAGAGTCGTCTGTCTGATACCCTCTTAGCAGATGGCCTAAAGGGAAAAGTTACAGCCTACCTCGCCCTCAATCATGCTGCAAACACGGATGATTTTAAGGTAGCCGCATTTGCCGTTTCCCCCGAGCTTCGTGAAGCCGCGCGGGAGGAAGGGTTGTCAGCAGGCAAGTATGCTGCTTTACTTGTGGCAAAAAGCATAGGATATGAGGTTACACTAGCGGAGTTTAAAGTAGACTCCATTACAGTTATTGCCAAGGGTTTTCCAGGGCTAGCAGCTGTTCTGCTTGATGAATCTTTGGCTAGGGATGATTTAACAGAACTACTGAAGGAAGAGAAAAGTGGAGAGCTAACAGGGTTAAATGGTCAGAAGGCTAATGAAGAAGCAACCGATTCTAGTGATCATGTTAGCCCGAGTGCAGATTGGAATGGTCAAATTTCTGATAAGGACTGGGAAACCAATACGTCGGGTGAAGCGAAGCAATCAACCAAACCGACGGAGCAACCGAAGCCAAAACCGACTCCAACGAGCACCCCAAGTGTGGAATTAACTTCACCTTCTCCGTCTCCTTCGGTAACACCAGATTCCGGAACGAGCAATGGCAGCAGCGGATCGAACAGTGGAGGTACAGAAACGGATGATACTGGCAATACTGGAGAAGCAGAGAATACAAGCGGGAACAGTGGAATCGGCGGGAATCAAGGAAATGACCAATTAACGCCAACACCAACTGCAACGCCAACATCAACTGCAACATCAACATCAACTGCAACATCAACTGCAACATCAACTGCAACGCCAAAACCAACGGTAACACCAACGCCAACTCCAAAGCCAAAGCCGAGACAGACGCAAGCTTCTGCGCCAACTTCAAATGGAAGTGAACAGCCAAATGCATCTGACAACTCAGAGGAGGACTGTAGTTGGTTAGATTGTTAAATATCCCTCCACTTCGTTAGATTTAAATGAAAGGGATGAGCTATTTGAGGAAATGGAAGATTGCCGTAATCGGGCTTGGGGATATTGCACAAAAAGCGTACCTTCCAGTTATTTCCAGGCATGCAGATATTGATATTGTCAGTGTAATGAGTAGAAGGGGGGAGATTGTAAATCAGGTTCGTGAGGAGTATCGTTTTCCTTCTGGATGTACAGATTTGACTACCCTGTTGCGAGCAGAGCCAGATGCTGTGTTCGTTCATGCCCCGACAGAAGCTCATTTTGATATTGTGCAAGAATGTCTTCGTCAGGGGTTACACGTCTATGTGGACAAACCATTGTCCTATGATATAAAGGAATCGGAGGCGATGGTCGAAGCAGCAGAACGATCTGGCAAGCTTCTCGCCGTCGGGTTTAACCGTCGATTTGCACCCTTCTATTTAGAAGCTAAGGCATGGCTTGCGTTGGCAGGGGGGCCTGAATACATCCTTGCCGAGAAGCATCGCATTCGCCTGCAGAAGCACGATGCGAAGCGTACGCTATATGATGATCTCATTCATATGATTGACCTCCTTCTATGGTTGGGTGGTCCGGTGGCAGCCCTTAATGGCTGGAAGATCCGTGTAGATGGAGAAGGACGTCTGCTTCATGCAGGTGGTGGTCTGGAATTTACTGAAGCATCTGCACATTTTGCTATGAATCGTGCTAGCGGAGCCGATCTAGAGAGGCTTACACTCCATGGGTCTGGCAGATCGGCGGAAGTAGTAAATCTGGAGCGTGGTATCCTTGCCTCGCGGACTGAAGGAGAGAAGTCCCTTGCCTTCTCTAGCTGGGACTCCGTGCTTTATCGCCGTGGTTTCGTTGGAGTGATCGATCATTTTCTCAAAAACTTAGACCATCCGGAGTCTTGCGAGATACGGGCTGACCAAGTCATGCCCACACATCACCTTATTGAACAGCTCCTTCGTTAAATATTTTTTACTTAATTACTGATTTACTTACTTATTTAATTATTAACTAACTGAAATAAACTAGGAATAAAGATCAGGAGGGGTAATAATGAAGACATATCTTGACCTGTGCAAGCACATTCTTGAGTTTGGTACATTAAAAGAAGACCGAACAGGTACAGGAACACGCAGCTTGTTTGGCTACCAGATGCGGTTTGATCTAGCGGAGGGCTTTCCCTTAGTTACTACAAAAAAACTAGCATTGAAATCGATCATTCATGAGCTCCTTTGGTTTCTAAAAGGAGATACGAATATTCAATATCTTCATGATAACCGTGTAAGTATTTGGGATGAATGGGCGAACGAGCAGGGCGACCTCGGACCGGTCTATGGGAAGCAATGGCGCTCCTGGGGAACAGCGTGTGGCGAGACCGTAGATCAGATTACGCAGGTTATCGAACAAATTCGCGAGAACCCAGATTCCAGAAGGCTAATTGTCAGCGCTTGGAACGTAGGTGAGCTTCCTCAAATGGCACTCATGCCTTGTCACCTTCTGTTTCAATTCTACGTAGTGAACGGGAAGCTTTCTTGTCAATTATACCAACGAAGTGCGGATACCTTTCTTGGCGTTCCGTTTAACATTGCCTCCTATGCCCTGCTAACCATGATGGTGGCTCAGGTATGTGGATTAAAGCCAGGGGAATTCATCCATACATTGGGGGATGCTCATATTTACCTGAACCACATGGAACAGGTGGAGCTCCAGCTTAGTCGGGAACCCCGAGCTTTGCCTAGAATGGAACTAAACCCTGAAGTCACCTCTATTTTTGATTTTACTTTTGAGGATTTCACCTTAACGGATTATAACCCGCATCCACGAATTAAAGGGGAGGTTTCCGTGTGATTTCCTGCATGTTAGCAATGGGACTGGATCGCTCAATCGGGCTGAATAACAAGCTCCCCTGGCATTTGCCGGCGGATCTAGCTTATTTTAAAAAAGTAACAATGGGGCATCCCATACTGATGGGGCGTAAAACCTTCCAATCCATAGGTAAACCACTTCCAGGGCGTCTCAATATTGTAGCAACGAGGGATGTTCATTTTGCTGCAGAGGGTGTGGAAATTGTTCATTCCCCTCAGGAAGCAATCAATCGTTTTGGAGATGAAGAGGTTTTTGTTATTGGTGGGGCTGAGATTTTTCAGTTGTTCATGCCGCATGCCGACAAGCTATACGTGACATTGATTCATGAGAGGTTTGAAGCCGATACCTTTTTCGGGGAAATTGACCCGAGGGAGTGGGTGCTCACCACTACGATGCCAGGCGAGACAAATGCTAAGAATCCGTACTCCTATGCATTCCAGGTTTATGAACGGAAAGTACCAGTCGATCGAGCTTTGTAAAATGAAACTTGACTTTCTGAATGAAAACGCAAGACGTCAAAGGACGCCTTGCGTTTATTTACACCAGAGACCAAATAGCGATCAAAATGATCGTTATTTGGTTCGGTGCGTGGCCTTACAGAAAGTAGTAGCTTATTCTGGTAGTAGAAAACAGGCACTACTTGGAATAAACGATTACAAACGATTCTTTCCC
>JACMJI010000265.1 GCA_014380705.1 Gorillibacterium sp.
CCATCTCTATAGCTTTGGCTATGCAAGCGTTATTCTTTGGAGATGGCGGAATTCTCTCGCTTGGGGTTAACTGCTTCAACATGGCTTTTGTCATGCCGTTTACTGCCTATTACCTTTTTAAGCTGATCAGCAGCCGATTATCCGGACAAAAGGGAAGAACAGTCGCTGCCCTTATTGCCGGCTACCTTTCCTTGAATGTCGCTGCATTCCTAACTGCATTGGAGTTCGGTATACAGCCATCATTATTCACGGACAGCGCAGGTTTGCCCTTGTATGGTCCTTATGGGTTTGGCACCGCGATTCCTGCTATGATGATTCCCCATCTACTTGTGGTTGGGATTCTTGAAGGGCTGGTGACAGCTGGTGTCTATCGTTATGTCAGCAGGGTTTCTCCAGAGTTTATCTATGAGGGAAGTTTAAAAAAGATAAAGTATGCTTATTTGCACCTCGCGGTAATGGTTCTGCTGACGCCTCTTGGACTCCTTGCTGCGGGAACAGCTTGGGGAGAATGGGGTCCGGATGAACTTCGGAGCTCGATTGGCTTTCTACCTAAGGGAATGAAGAGCGGGTTACATTTTGCGGCACCCCTTGCAGACTATTCCTTGCCCAAAATCCATGCCATTGTTGGCTATAGTCTATCTGCTTTGATTGGGGCGGCCCTGATTATGCTGTTCTTCAGAATTGCGGGTAAAGCAGCCTCCTCTAAAGCCCGAAAGCGAACCCCATGATCGAGGACTGGTTACTTGTCAAAGAGGACTATCATCCCAGCAAGGGTAAGGACAAGTTTATTGATCAAAGCATTCTCTCCTTTCTGAAAGCAATAGCGCTAATTAGACAGAACAGTGCGCTAAGCTCGCTTACTCGCATAAACCCATCTTTACGTGTAATCAGCACACTCTTAGGGCTGGTGCTCATATCCCTCACCCGAAGCTTCCCTTTTCTGTTGATCATCGATGGGTTGTTGCTGATTGAGTGGATCCAACTGAACCGCGTGGAGCGGAAACGTGCGATTATACTCAGTCTGGTGTTCCCGCTGATTGCATTCATCGCTTTAATTCCAGCCATGCTCCAAGGGAATTTCTCAAATAGCCTGCTGCTTTGTCAGAAGATGGCTACTAGTATTTTGTTGGTGCAATCGTTGTCTTTGCGTACCCCATGGAATGAGCTCACCAAAGCCTTGAAATCAATCTTTGTCCCCGATCTGGTGATATGGATAATGGATATTACATTGAAATATATTGTCCTGCTAGGAGATTACTCGACGAATTTACTGTTTGCGTTAAAACTGAGATCTGTCGGTCAGACAGGGGATAAATTTGGCGCAGTTTCTGGTATTATAGGCGGACTGTTTCTGAAATCCTGCCGTATGGGAGAAGAGATGGCTGAAGCGATGGAATGCAGAGGTTTTGTGGGAGAATACCGGGTACCGACAAGGCGTAGTTTTACCCGGATCGATTACCTGTATATCCTGCTGAATCTGCTGCTGGCTAGCTTTTTTCTTTTTCAATAAGTAAGGCGGTAAGGAGTAGATTGGATGATTCAGTTGAAGGATGTTTCATTTTTATATAAGGAGAAAACAGCGCTTGAGCGTGTGAACCTTCATGTGCATACAGGGGAAGCTGTCGCCATTCTTGGTCCCAACGGCAGCGGGAAATCTACTTTGCTCAAGCTGCTGAATGGGCTCGTCTTTCCTAGTGAAGGCAGCTATAGGTTTGACCAGATGGAGATCTCCCAGGCGCTGCTTAAGGATCCTACAATTTCTAAGAGGTTTCACCAGCGGGTCGGCTTTGTGTTTCAGAATTCTGACACCCAGCTTTTTTGTTCAACGGTGTTTGAGGAAGTTGCTTTTGGTCCGATGCAGATGGGTTTACCAGAGGCCGAAGTTCACAGGAGAGTTAGGGATTGTCTTGCTCTATTGCATATTGAAAAAATCAGCGATGAGCATCCCTACAATCTCAGCGGCGGTGAAAAGAAGCGAACAGCGATCGCCGCGGTTCTAGCTATGAACCCGGAGGTAATCGTTCTGGATGAACCGATGAACGGGATTGACCCGAAGGGCAAAGCATTTTTACGTGAGCTATTGATTCGATTGAATCGCAGCGGCAAGACTATTCTATGCGCTACCCATGATTTTCAGTATTTGGACGGTGTTTTTAGCCGAGCTATTGTATTCTCCGAAGGACATCGGATCATTCGAGACGACAGTTATACGCACGTCATGGCTGATACCACATTTCTAGCTATGCACAACATGATCTAAAAAGAAGCGGGAGCGTGAAGGATGAAAATCTTGTATTACGATTGTTTCTCGGGCATCAGCGGGGATATGAATCTAGGGGCACTGATCGATGTTGGAGTAGACCCTGATTACTTCATGGCGGAGATTGCCAAGCTTAACTTAAACGGAGAATATGAAATTCGGATCAAGAAGGCTTTGAAGAAAGGCATCAGCGGCACCAAGGTTGACGTTATTCTCAAGCAACGGAACCCTTTCCACATGATCGGGCATAAGCACGGCCACGAGCACGGCCACGAGCATGGGCACGAGCATGGCCACGAGCATGGCCATGAGCATGGGCACGAGCATGGGCACGAGCACCATGATCGAAATGTTAGTGCAATAGAACAAATCATTCAAAGCAGTTCGCTCTCGGATGAGGTAAAGGCGTTCAGCATGAAAATGTTTATGAAGGTTGCTGTAGCTGAGGCCAAGGTTCATGGCAAGCCGCTCCATGAGGTGCATTTTCATGAGGTGGGTGCGATTGATTCTATCGTGGACATTGTCGGGGCAGCGATCTGCTTAGATTATCTGCACGTAGATAAGATCATGGGCTCTCCTGTCCAAGTAGGAGGGGGCTTCGTTAAATGCGCGCATGGCCTAATTCCCGTCCCTGCTCCAGCTACTGTGGAGATTTTGAAGGGGATTCCAATCAAGTCTGGTCTGGTTCCCTTTGAGACGACAACGCCTACGGGTGCTGCTATATTAGCTGCTGTTGTTGAGGAGTTTACCGATAAGAACGAATTTACCATTGAGAAGATTGGCTACGGTATTGGCAACCGCGAGTTGGAGATCCCTAACGTTTTGCGAGTATATTTGGGTACGGAAGGGAAGAAAGAGACCAAAGAATATCAATATCTTCTCGAGACTAATATAGATGACATGAACCCGGAGCTCTATCCCTATGTGGAGGAGCAGCTTTTTGAGAAAGGCGCTTCGGATGTTTTCAAAACCCCGATTATCATGAAAAAAGGAAGACCCGCCATCAAGCTGAGCGTTCTGGTGAGCGAGGAGCGGGAGCAGGCTGTGCTAGAGGTTATTTTCCAGGAAACAACCTCGCTTGGAATTAGAAAATATCTTGTAGATAAGATTATGCTAGATCGCGATTTCGTCAAGCTGAGCACATGTTATGGCGAGGTAACGATCAAGAACGCTTACTTTCAGGGAAAGCTGGTCAAATATAAACCGGAATATGAGGACTGCAAAAGGCTAGCCCAAGAAAATCAGGTTCCTATTTCTACTATTTATCGAGAAATAACCAAGGCATACGAGGAGAATCTAGATGATAAATAACAGCAAATACGAAGCATTGATCGCTTATCTGAAAAAGCTGGATCGGGTCGTACTCGCTTTTTCTGGTGGGGTGGACAGCACGTTTCTACTGAAAGCGGCCCAAGAAGCATTGGGCGAGAATTTAAAGGCCGTTACGATTTTGTCCCCCTATATTCCGAAATGGGAAATTGCTGAGGCCAAAGAGCTTGCTGAGAAACTAGGTGTGGCTTATGAGATTATTGAGGCTCCCTTAATTGATGATATTAAATTTAACCCGGAAAATCGCTGCTACCTTTGTAAAACCGCTGTATTTAGCATGATTAAAGACCTTGCCCAAAAAGAAGGGTACCCTTACGTCATTGATGGCACTAATTTTGACGATATTCATGACTATAGACCGGGGTTAAAGGCTTTGTCCGAGCTTCATGTCAAAAGTCCCTTATTAGACTGTGAGTTAACCAAAGCGGAGATTCGCAGCTTTTCCAAGGAACTGGGCCTGCCGACATGGGACAAGCCGCCGTATGCCTGCCTTTTGACTAGAATTCCATATGGTGAAGAGTTGAAGGTAGAAGATTTTGAGAAGATCGAAAAAGCCGAAAAGTATATGATGGACATTGGCTTCCGGGCGATCCGGGTAAGATGCCATGGCAACCTGGCCAGGATTGAAGTGGACCGTAAGGACCGCAGCAGGCTGTTTGACGAAGCTTTACTAGATCGTATCTCGGCTAAGTTCAAGGATTTTGGCTTCAAATACGTGTCTATGGATATGGAAGGCTATCGGACGGGAAGCCTGAACGAAACGATTGTGATTCCAGGTTAATCCGATTTGGACAGGAGAAGCAGATGAACAAAGAAGAGATCAGAAAGCTGCTTGAAGCGGTGCAAAATAGTGAGGTAAATGTTGAAGAAGCAATGGGTCAGCTTGAGGATTTACCTTTTAAGGACTTGGGTTTCGCCTTAATCGACAACCATCGCGAAATTCGGGTGGGTTATCCTGAGGTCATCTATTGCGCGGGTAAAACAGTAGAGCAATTGCAGCAAATCATTCAATATATGCTGACCAAGGATAATAATATATTGGCGACCCGAGCCACTGTTGAGATGTATCAGGCCGTGTTGGAAATCTGCAGCGATGCTGAATATAATTCGCTTGGGCGGACAATTACGATTCGCAGAAAGCCAGAGATGCTTACCGACAGCTACATTGCTATTGTATCGGCAGGTACTTCCGATTTACCTGTAGTGGAAGAGGCTGTGGAAACCGCTAAAATTCTTGGCAATCGAGTGGAGAGAATCATCGACGTCGGCGTTGCTGGAATCCACCGACTTTTTGCTAGAATGGAACTAATTCGTGGGGCCAAGGTCATCATCGTTGTGGCTGGTATGGAGGGAGCGCTCGCAAGCGTCATGGGCGGCTTGGTCGATAAGCCGATCATTGCTGTTCCAACCAGTATTGGCTATGGTGCCAACTTTGGCGGCGTGTCCGCGCTCCTGTCCATGCTAAACAGTTGTGCCAGTGGAGTAAGTGTGGTTAACATTGATAATGGCTTCGGGGCCGCTTACTGCGCCAGCATGATTAATAAGTTGTAGGAAGCTCATATGCAAGTGTGGTGACTCGTAATTGGAAACTTTGAAAAAA
>JACMJI010000266.1 GCA_014380705.1 Gorillibacterium sp.
CGAGAAGTCCCCAACTCTTCATGCAAGTATCCATCGTTTCACTGAACCGGCTGTTGCCCTCTAGAAGTAGCTCTGAATGTGTAATCATGCTGTACTTAGAACCTAATTGTCCATATTGATGACCCTCTTGAGTTAACAAAGGGACCATGTCCTCTTCTGAATGACGCTCTAGGAAAGCTTGAAGTCCATTAACCTTGTGATAACGATCCTGATATGGGCTTCTGGAATATACAAAAGCGTGCTTAGCTTGTGTTAAATCTCCGTTTGGTGTAAAACCGGAGCTAAGCACCATCTCAGCATCTCCCCTATAGGGTGAGTTTCCGGTAAATGCAGCATAGACTCTTGAAATAAAAGGAAGGGTCCCATAGGGTACTTCCCAATCTGGCGGCGTCACCAAACAGTCCTCCGGGGTATAAGCGAGATCTATTTGATTGCGGGATGCTGCAATATGACCCCCTTGAAAGATTTCAGAGGCTACCCCTGCCATACCCCATACGGCCGGATCATTGAATGTGTTGAAGAAACCGCTCATTTTATCCTGTTTAAATGACTCCATTTTGCCTGAATGATTATAAGAATATAGAACCAATCCATCCCAATCTTGAAGCGCGGCATATGAAGCCAGCATGAGAATAACATCTGCCCTAAATTTAGTTGGATAACATACATTCCATTCCGTAACCATAAACGGCTTCCCTGCCAAGCGACCCGTCGATAGCCGGGTTATGAGGTTTTTCATGAAATGTTTGACGCTGACGTCTCGTGGATCTGATACACACATCTCTTTCGTATGGAAAATAGTTGGGACACTGAAGGAGCCGACGGGATGGTTATAATAACCGTTATTTTCAGCTACCTCAGTCAGGTTCAGACAGCTTAACTCTGCGATACCGCCAGGCAAATTGGATACATTAATAGGTATTTTCAATCCGAGCTCTTCCTTGAGAAAATGCTTCATTTCTTCAATGAAGGCTATTTCAATGCCTCTTAAGAAATCGTGCCATTCCGCCAATCGAACAGGACTACCTACCCCAGCATAGTCATTATCGTAGGAAGCTTTTCTCTCATTCCACATATCGAAATGGGGACTTGCGATAGTTCCCGCAATAGGGTCCTCATTATCCCCCAATGCCTTTGTTCCTTCAGAATTCGTCCAGGCTGCATCCAATTGTTCTTTTGTCCCATATTTTTCGACAAGCCAATGATTCCAATTTTTCTCCAAATGCTTGCGGTAGGACGGGGGGAGATTCCCAATTTCCCAAAGCGTACTGTTTTCATTCAACATTTGAATAACAGCAATTGCCGGTTCATCCAAATAACGAAGCCCTGTATAGGGGTTTAGGTGGGATACATAAGAACGAATGAATGCTTTATGCAGCTCAATGACAGGCCTGCTGTAATAATTAAAATTTTTGGGACAATCAGGCATTGGTTCTGCAAATTCTAGTCTATCATCCGGCATAAATCTTCTTAAGGTTATACAATCCATATGAATGTAAATCCCGCGTTGCTTCAATTCATAAATAAAATAATCGAGTTTATCCAAATTGAGTGCGTTTAAAGCTTGAGACTTCCCGTCTGTATAATCGATTAAACCGCCTTGTGACTCCTCAAAATCGGGGTGGGAATCCATATGATGAAGTCTCACCAAGTTGATTCCGGAACGAGCAAGCCGTTCAGCAATGACAGGTGATGTCTCATAGTCTGGAAAGGATCCACTGAATGCCATGTTTACCCCAAAGAATCGGATGCGCTTGCGGGTTTGCTCCAATACAAAATGCTCCGCTTCAATCTGAATAAAACCATGCTTTCCAGCTGGTGCATCTAACAAGTAGCCGAAATCAAGTACCCCTTCACTAGGAAGCGTGCCGTCCATCCTAAATGGTTTCATTTTTACGTCCTCCTGCTAATTTTAATCTTTCTTCGATCGATACTTTTTTTCCCATTGTTCTAGGGCCTGCCTTGGAAAAGTCTATGGGCTTGAACCCAGTAAGAAATGCAGGAGAATTATCAGTTAGCGTAAAATTCATCTCCTGAATATTTATAAAGCAGGGATCAGCGAGCACTGAGTGAGCATCATAACCTAAGCCCTGCCATTGTTCCCACGAAAGCTTCTTATTCTGTGAATGATCTGGATTCTGGTTTTCGCCAATTGACCCCAACTCATGTAGATCCCAGAGCACATTTAGGTCAGCGATGATGTTCTTCTTCTCTAATTGTCCACTGTATCCTCCGAAATAGATCGGCTGTCCATCACCGACAACGATATTCCGTTCAAAAGTAAATCCAATATGCTCGTCTGCACGACTTAAAGCAACTTGACCTTCCTCACCGAAAACAAAAATATTGTTACGTACGATATTCTCACGGCCATAATGCTGATGGAACCCTTGACTGCTGGTGTTACAGCATAGGTTGCCTTCAACTAGCATATGGGAACTTCCTTCATCCAAATAGATACCCCAGCCTCCATAATTTCGTTTGGTGACGTGGTGAATGACATTTCCCTTAATAACGGTTCCCGGTTGAACCCCCAACGTATAAATCCCGCCAAGATCACTCATGACTCCTTTTCCAATGTCATGAATATAATTGCATTCGATAAGGTTGTCCTTGGAAACATTATCTCTATAACCCCATACCCATCCGCAAGATATCCCGATGTAATACAAATCATGGATATGGTTATGGGATATTTGGTTGCCAAAGGTATGAATGGAAATGATTCCACATGAGCTGTGAAATACATGACTACCGTCATGAATATGGTTATCCGTGATTTGATTTCTTCCCGTTCTTCCAATAGCATCCTTAATGATGCTGGTGCCACCAAGCTTGATCCCACCAGCGCCCATATCAAGTATGGTATTGTCTGCGATCCTGTTATCTGTACATCCATCTCCAAGTTCAATTCCATAATAGCCGATATGTTCAATCGTGCATTTTTCTATCGTGGAGTTTCGGACGCCTTCCCACACAATCGCACCCGGTACGTGTACAGCGCCCTGAGGTGTGGCTGCCATATTTACTTTACTCATGTCGAAGTTATCAAATCCGGGAACCTCATAGTCATGAGTAATCTCGGGCTTTTCCCAGTCTGCATGCCGAAAGGTTAACCCTTCGATGTGCAAGGAATCAATCCACTTGCCTTGGGTCGGGTCCCCTTCTACACGAATAAATTGCTTGATGGATGGATAAATCACTTCGGTTTCTTCCATCGTTTCTCCCGGCAATGGCATGTAATATAGGACTTCCTGTGCTCGGTCCATATACCATTGTCCTGGCTCAGACATGGCTTCATACACATTTTCCAGATAATATTTGGAATAGCGCTCCACTACATCATCCTTAAGAACGAATACGCTTCGCTTTGTTGATTGAACAGTGTTGGTTGTGGAATCGACACTTTTGATCGGCATCCGTTCATCCAACCATGCATGATCCACAATGATATCAATATCAGTAATATTCCTCCAAGCCTTATCTATATGACCTTCTGCAAAACGAAAGGTATCCGCTCCGTTATACAATTGTCCCATAAAGTGTTTCGTAAGATCGACGTCGGGAGCTTCTTCCATCCAGTAATACCCAACCTTTGGCAAACGTGTTCTAGATCTTCTCACCCCATTAATAAACAGTTGTTTAAAGTAGGTGCCTGTCGGAAGCTTGGCTATCCATAACTCTCGTCCATCTTTCGTTGCCGTCTCCCAATTGGTAATTCGCCTGCCGCCATCCAGAACGGGTGTGTCCCCTGGAAATGCCGTAATCGTCAAATTCGTACCGATGTCAGACGTTATGAGTAACGGGCTATCAAGTCTGTATTTACCATTTTGAAGCAATAGCTTTACAGGACGGAAGTCTCCGTTACTTCTCATATCTTTAATATCCTGAAGTGCATGCTGTAAAGCTTGTTGCCCATTTGCCGTTGATAAAACCAGTTCCAAACTCTCAGTAAGCATTAATTTCATCATCCTCTCAAGAATACCCGCTGTTTAGACAGTTGCTTATTAGCCTGACTCTATTATAACGATAGCGGTTAAGAGATCGATTGACGTAATATGACCTGTTTTTCTCTTTAGTGACATCGCAGGCGGATAAAAAACGTCTCCCCATTGGGGAGACGTTTTGAATAAATACGAGTTATTCTACTGCTTCCATTACATTCATCAGGTTATAAACAGCCATTGCTGTTTCCGCCCTGGTGGTTTTGGATTTGGGGTTAAACATGTTGTTCCCAACCCCAGACATGATTCCTAGCTTAACAGTAATTGCCACTTCATTTTTTGCCCAATTGGAGATCTTCATATTGTCCTTAAACTCATAGTTGCTCTGAACCGATTTTCCTGTGGCAAAAGCATACGCGCGAACCAGCATAATGGCCATTTCTTCCCTGGTAATCGATTCATTTGGTGCAAACTTGCCAACACTACGACCGCTAATAATATTAGCCTCGTATGCTGCTTGCACGGCGGATGCGGATGCGTCCCCTCCATTCACATCGGTAAAAGCTGATTCCTTATTGCTTGCCTTAAGACCGAGAAGCTTAGTGATCATTGTAACAAATTCAACACGAGTGGTTACTCCACGAGGACTGAATTCCATTTCGCTTTTTCCACTTACAATATGCTTAGCGGATAGCACCTTTACGGCCGAAGCTACCCAATGGGAAGGAGCAACATCAGCGAAGCTCCCAGTCCATTCCATGACCGCATACGTACTGAAATGGTTTAGTGTTACATCGATCCTTTTGTTCTTCATGTTTACTTTACCGCCAACATATTCCCATACTCCCGTCTTTTCATTGAGGAAATAGATACCAAGTAAATTCTCATTTCCTTTGGATGAAAGATAGGGAAGTGATA
>JACMJI010000267.1 GCA_014380705.1 Gorillibacterium sp.
ACACCCTGAAGCAGAAGTTGTTCCCCTTCCATCGTCCCTATTCTCCCGTTACTAGAACCTTTAAGGTTCCCGTGACGTCAGGATAAAGCTTTATCGGGATACTGATGGCTCCCACGGTACGAATCGGTTCCTCAAGCAGCATTTTTCGCTTATCGATAACGATTTTATGCTTCTTCTCCAGCTCTTCTGCAATCTGCTTGGTCGTAATGGAACCGAACAGGCGCCCGCCTTCTCCTGCTTTATGCCTCATCTCAATGGTAATCTCACCGAGCTTGGCAGCAAGTGCTGAGGCATCCTCTTTTTCACGATCCTTTTTCTTAACCTCATATTGCTTCTGTTGATCCAAGTTCTTAATGTTACCCTCTGTTGCCGTCTTGGCAATGCCTTGCTTAAACAAAAAGTTTGTAGCGTACCCCTCCGACACTTCCTTAATCTCACCTTTCTTGCCTTGCCCCTTCATATCCTTCAAAAATATAACCTTCATTCTGAAATCCCCTCTTCCATCATAGTCTTTGCCAAAATATCTCTCAGCCAGGCCTCTGCCTTATCCAGGGTCCCCTCAAATTGCGTAGCAGCGTTGGAGAGGTGTCCACCGCCATTCATCTGCTCCATAATCACCTGGACATTGAGTTCACCGGTTGAGCGGGCACTGATACCTATCATTCCGTCGGTTCGTTCCCCAATAACAAAAGAGGCTATAACCCCCGACATGTTCAGCAAAGTATCCGCTGCTTGAGCAATAAGGATTTGAGAATTTTTCTTGCCAGGCTCAGCTACAGCTATCGCAACCCGTTCATATAGGATTTCCGCATGCTTAATCATGTCTGCCTTATTGACGTAGGTCGTTAAATCTTCCTTTTGCAGGATTTGAATGATCCCCATGTCTGCACCACAGGTCCGTAAAAAAGAGGCTGCATCAAAAGTACGGGAGCCCGTACGTAAGCTAAAGTTGTGAGTATCCATCATCATCCCAGCCAGAAGAGCCGTTGCTTCTTGTACCCCAAGCGACAAGCGGTCATGGATATATTGCAGCAGCTCCGTCACGAGCTCACAGGTGGAAGAAGCATATGGCTCCATGTAGATCAGCATAGCATCCTGGAGATAATCCTCACCCCTGCGATGATGATCAATAACGACAATGCGATTGGTGTGTTGTAGAATCCTTGGCTCGGCAAGCATCCCGGCCTTATGGGTGTCGACCACGACAGCGAGTGTGCGGGGCGTCGCCATCTGTAGGGCTTGCTCCGGAGTAATGAACCACCTAGATAGCTTCTCCTCCGCTACTACAGTGTCAATAAAACGCTGAATTGAAGGGCTCATGGTTTCAACAATAATATAGCCTTCTTTGTTATGAGCTTGCACACCCTTTAGTAGACCAATCGCTGCCCCAATCGAATCTAGATCTGGGATCTTGTGACCCATCAGAATGACTTTATCGCTCTCCTTGATCAAATCTCGCAGCGCATGAGCAATGACGCGAGCCCGTACCCGGGTCCTCTTCTCGACGGCGTTGGTTCTCCCCCCATAGAATGAGGTTCGATCGCCAAACTTTACAGCTACCTGATCACCGCCACGGCCTAGCGCCATATCGAGACTACTTTGGGCTAGCCTGCCTAGCTCAGAAATGCTGCTCGCCCCAGAGGCAACCCCGATACTGAGTGTGATGGGAACCTTCTGATCCGCAGTCATGTCACGAACATCGTCTAGAATGCCAAATCGGCCCTGCTCAAGATTAGTTAGCTCCTTCTGATTCATCAAGAACATATGGCGATCGGAGGCAAGCCGTCTCAAGTAAACATTGTTCTGCTGTGCCCATTCATTGATCGCATTCGTCACCTTAGCCAGTGTAACACTACGAATCTGATCGTCCATCCCCTGAGTGGCTTCATCAAGGTTATCCAATAGGACGATGCCAATCCCTAGCTTCTCTTCCTGGTACCGTTGCTGTATCTCTGTCTGTTCCGTTATATCGTGTATAAAAATGAGCCGCTCGTTTTCATTGACCTGTGCTTGATAGATTCTATGGTCAATATGCAATCGCGTGGAAATAATCTTTTCTTTTTTCTTTAAATCAGGAAAGACTTCCCCAAGCGGTTCCCCAATAATGGATTCCTTGGCAAGCATCTGATTCAGAAAGGAATTGTGCCACTCAATTCGTTTGTCTTCATCATATATGATTACGCCAATTGGCATTTCTTGTAGCGCTTGATTTCCCGCCTTTTTGATCCGCCGCGATAACGTGGCTAAGTACCGATTTAATTCCTTGTGAAAAGCCTTCTCTGCTCTTGTTACGTATAAAGCGAGAAGCCCGCCAAGCACGAGTCCCCCAACACCGAACACCCACTCATAATAAAACAGAATGGCGGATAATCCGATGAAGAGCATGAAGCCCCATAGGATGTGGTGTCCATGCCAGCGGTTCAACAGATTATTCGGCATTTATGCTCCTCCACCCGTCATGATTTATCTGTTAGCCTAGCTCGTAGAGGAAAAAGAATATCTAGCATACCAACAAACACTGTAATATAGAGCCATCCACTCCAGAACAGAACGATTACAATAGCAATCCAGGGAATCCCTCTGTTCCATTTGAAATGATGGACAACAAAGAACAGGAGTGATAACGCTTGAAGTGTCAAGAGAATGGTTAACACCGGAAGAATATTATACGCAACCATGGCCAGAATCGACCCGCTTTGCTCATCTACAAACATACTTAAAAGCATCACAAGAATGAAATAGATAACCGTTGTCCGTGGAAGCCGTAGCTTTTGAATCGAAGGAAGCTTAGGGATCGACTCCCCCATTCTAGGTAGAATCAGACGCGACAATGCATGGGATGTAAAAGCATAGCTTGCGCCAATGAATAGCATCAAAAAGGGTGAAATCAGTTGGAACATATAAAAAAAGGATTCAACTGCTGCGGGTTCTATTGTCCCTTCAGGGAGAAGCGTGATCATCTGATTAAAATTATCCTTCAAATAATTAAAGGGATCATAGCCAGACAATTTCATTCCTATTAGAAGTACGATCATCTCAGCAACCAAGATCAGGCCACTAGCGATGATCGCTTTGTAGGCTGTGAACGACTTCTTATATAAGAAACCCATAACAATAGCTGCTGGAAGAAAAAACAGCGGCAGCGAGAGCAACAGAAATGCAATCTTGCCTCCGATTAATATCATAATCAAAATATTCGCCAAATAGACAAGAAGAAAACGCTTCAGGTCTAATTTTACATAAAGGTAGATGACCGCTACCGTCAGTAAAGGGATCGTTATGAAGTTAATCATTGGCAAGAAACAAGAGAAAATCAAAATCAAATGAATGAGGCTCCACAGGAGCGGCATCCGAATGCTTTGAAACTTATGATTCACCCAGGTTCACACAGCTCTCTATAATTGACTTTAACACTTATTATAGCATAACAAGTCTTTGACCGGGATACCTGCATTAGTCCATTCATTAAAAGGCATTTCAGATCAAGGTCATGCTAGCAAAAATAAAAAAACCCACAAAGTAAAGCCTCATCAGAAACACTTCTACGACTAAGGATAATCGCCTGTTGACGCGCTTTTAAGCGCCGTTCGTTTACCGATGCGTAAATCAGAATGAACCTTAACTATTAGTTATACATTCCGAAAAACCAAAAAACAGCCAGGCTTGGCCTGACTGTCTTGTAGATAAAGAAAAGGGTTCTATTCCGTCGTATAAGGAAGCAATGCGATTTGACGCGAACGCTTAATAGCGGTCGTCAGAGCGCGTTGGTACTTAGCGGACGTACCTGTTACACGGCGGGGTAGAATTTTACCGCGCTCGCTAACAAATTTACGAAGGGTATCGATATCTTTGTAATCGATATGTTTAATTTTATTGACGGTGAAGTAACACACTTTTTTGCGCTTGTTACGGCCACCTTTACGGCCACCGCTGAACTTGCGCTCGCCGCGGTCTTCTCCGGCATCACGTTTGTTAAGGCTCATTCTCTTTCAGTCCTTTCAAGTCTTAAAATGGCAAATCATCATCCGATATATCAATCGGCTTGCCGTCATCTGCGAAGGGATCCTGATGATCTCGTTTAATGCTTCCACTAGCACTTTGTTGTTGTCTGTTAACCGGCATTTCATCATGGCTACTACTGCCACCTGGACTTCCGCCTTCACGACTCGACGAGCCTGACGACTCCAAAAAGCGCACGTTGTCTGCGATTACTTCGGTCACATAAACCTTGCGGCCTTCATTGTTGTCGTAGTTGCGAATCTGAATACGACCCTCCACTGCAGCCAAACGGCCTTTGCGTAGATAATTGGCACAGGTTTCTGCCAACTGACGCCAGGTAACGACCGGTATGAAATCGGCTTCTTTCTCTTTCTGCTGACGATCAACTGCTAGGGTAAACTGGGTAACAGCAACACCGGCTGGTGTATAACGAAGCTCGGGGTCACGAGTTAATCTCCCAATAAGAATAACGCGATTTAACATCTGTATCCTCCTCAGAACGGCAAATAAACGAACATTAAGCTACGTCATTAACGATCAGGAAACGAATGATTTCATCAGAAATCTTCATCACGCGCAAAAGTTCAGCTACAACTGCTGGAGTTGAGTTGAAATGGACAAGGATATAAACTCCTTCTCTGTACTTCTTAATCTCGTACGCGAGACGGCGTTTACCCATAACATCGTGCTTCGTTACTTCGCCACCGTTGTTGATGATGCCTTGAAACTTCTCGACTACGGACTGAAGAGCTAACTCTTCCACATCTGGACGAACAATATACATTACTTCATACTTACGCATTAATCGATTCACCTCCTTATGGTC
>JACMJI010000268.1 GCA_014380705.1 Gorillibacterium sp.
CTAACGCATGCCGTTGGGCTTTTAAGCTGCTTAAGAAACCAGTGACGTTACGAATTTGAATGTCGGTTTCGGGCACTCTTGAAATGGCATCCTCTGATTAGACGAAGGATACGATGCCATTTCAAAGGCGCCCCGTAAACTCTACACTCGACACTCAAATTCTCCACTTCAGGTTTCTTAGGAAGCAGGCTTAGACGCATATGATATACTTGCTTCACAAAAGAACCCTCAGGAGGTCATTCGATATGTTTAAAAACCCTTTTCTGCCGTATAGTGTAGCCATGGTTACACCCTTTGATCAAGGGGGTGCCATTGACGAAACAGGGATCAAAGAGCTGATTAACTATTATCGAGGGAATGGAGTGCCTGCTCTTTTGATCAGCGGTTCAACGGGAGAGCAGCATTCGATGACTATACCTGAGAAGGTCAAGTTATATCATGAAGTCAAACACGAGGTGCAAAGTGACCTCCTGGTATATGGCGGAGTTGCTTCTTTTTTAACAAAAGATGCAGTTATTCTCGCTCATGAGGCTGAGAAAGCGAATCTGGATGCAATGATGGTGGGTTTTCCCCCTTATCTGCGAATTACCCAATCAGAGGCCTATCAATATGTGTCAGCCATCTGCAGCTCATCGAAGCTGCCTATTATGCTGTATAATAACCCACTACGAACTGGATTCAATCTGGAGCATTCAACCTTAATTCGCATGGCTAATGACTTCCCGCAGATTGTTGCACTCAAAGAGGCTGGAAATCCTGATAGGGTGATGCAAGTAAAAGCAGCGCTTGGGCATGACTTTCTTGTATTATCCGGATCGGATGCAACAATTCTTGATGATATCAAGAAGGGCTATGATGGAATCACAAGTGTAGCTGGAAATATTTACCCGCATGAAATTAAACACATCATGCAATTGATTCAGGCCAACAATCACGAGCAGGCCAGTGCTGAGGTAAGCAAGCTTAAGGTCAGCATTGAAATGATCATTCAATTGGGAGCTATAAAAACAATTAAACATATTCTAATGAACAATGGAATCGCAGCTGGCTATTGTCGAGAACCCTTATCGCAGCTAACAATAACCGAGCATGATTTGGTGAAGTCAATTAAACTACCCGCGTTTTAGAATAGCGAAGGATTAGCGACTAGCTCATTATCCTAGCGACATGATCCGAAATAAATAACCGACGATTGCCGCATTCAGCACCAGCAAGAGTGGAATTCCAAACCGAAAGGACGTATGCAGGGTCTTATGACAGAAGCGATTCATGCCGATCAGCACGCCAAGCGCACCTCCAAGCAAAGCAATCTCAAACAGTCTTACCTCCGGCACTCTGCGTTTTTTTCGTTTCGCACGGGCTTTATCTTGACCCATCGTAAAATAACCAGTCAGATTTATGATCAATAAATAGATGATAAGTGCGATTTCCATATACATTTCTCCTTCACACCGACTAAAGACTTAACAAGATTATCTTATATTCGACTTATCCCTGAGCTTCTCCTTTCGTTGTTTTGGAAAATACTTTTACTTTGTGTATGATGAAAGAGTCATTACAGCGCATTGACACATGGTCATGATCCCAACCGTATTGTAATATAACCCGAGGAGGAAGCGAATTGAAATACCGTAGACTTGGAAAAACCAATTTGAAAACCTCAATTATCGGTGTAGGCACCTGGCAATTTGGCGGAGAATGGGGCATGTCCTTCTCACAGGATGAGGTCAATCGGATCCTTGGCAAGGCCAAGGAGCTTGGTATCAATCTGATTGACACAGCAGAGTGTTATGGTGATCATCTATCCGAATCCCTGATTGGTGGCTTTCTGCGCAATGATCGTCGGGAGGATTGGATCGTCGCAACGAAATTCGGCCATCATTTTCATGATAAGTTTAACCGTACCGATGCATTTCAGCCTGAAGATGTGATTCGACAACTAGACGCCTCACTAAAGGCACTTGGAACAGATTATATAGATTTACTGCAATTCCACTCTGGACCTGATCCATCTTTTGATCAAGATGGGCTGTGGACAACGCTCGACAAACAAGTACAGTCAGGTAAAATCCGTCATTTAGGTATTTCGATTGGCTCAAATGATAATCTGCATCAGACAGCGGCTGCTACACAGGTTGGTGCTTCTGTCATTCAAGTCGTCTACAATCGGCTTGAACGTCAACCCGAAGCCCGTGTATTCCCCTCCTGCCGCGAGCAAGACCTTGGTGTATTGGCCCGCGTTCCATTGGCAAGTGGATATTTGAGCGGGAAATATAAGCCTGGGGCTACCTTTGCCAGTGATGACGTTCGGAACCGACATGATCCCGGTCAGACAGCCGAGAAGCTGCGGCAAGTGGAGCTGATTGGTATGAACGAAGTTCCCGAGGGAACAGATATGGCAAGCTGGGCGCTTGCTTGGTGTTTGAAAAACGATGCCGTCACAGCGGTCATTCCTGGTTGTAAGAATGAGGCACAAGTCGAAGCTAACGCTGCTGCTGTCAAGCTAATAAGCGATAACCACCCTCAAACATGGAGGGAAGAACCGGAAGCTATTTCTTCTTAAACCATATCGCAATAAAAGCGGAACCTCCTAACCATCCTAGAGATGGATTAGGAGGTTTTTTTGTTGGATTTATGCACGAATAATCCATGTTTTATAAGCGTAATCTCCATGGTCTCTTTAAGAAAAAGGCGTTAAGCTAGCAAAAGATCAGCTTTCACTTGCTGAATGTAAAGCATTTGTTAAGCAGAAAGGTCCGGTTATTGCCAACATGAAGCTGACAACGCGGATTTACTTGGATGCAGCATTACAGAATATTAAGAGCGTAGCCTTTTTTACATTTTTACCCGTATTAATTGTAAGGTTGGGTGCTACAGACTTTCAAGTGGCACTATCCAACATGCTTCCTCCCCTATTCTGTGCGCTTTCTCTGGCTTTTCTAACCAGGCAGCTACCGGTTACGCGAAAAGTCTATTTGGTTTCTGGCTATGTCCGCCAGTTCGCCTTTCTTAGTATGGCGTTAGCGGTATTATTGCCCCACCCGCTCCCGTATATCCTGGCATTTTGGGCAGTGAATGCCATTTCTGTAATGATAACGAGTGTGCAACAGCCGGCGATTTTTCGCCGTCATGTAGAGCCGGATCGTTTCCCCCAAATATTCAGTACGAATAAGCTTATTGGGATCTCTATCGTCGTGGTCGGAAGCCTGGTAATCGGTAACGCCCTTGACTTTTACGACCGCTTTTTTCCTTATAATTATGTCGTGTCCATGCTTGTTGGCTGCTTGTCCACTTTTATGGGCATGAATCTGATTGCCCGACTTGCTCCGAGTGAGAAGCAAGCCATCAAACTCCGCATAGTTTTGCCCTTTCATGAGTGTGACCGCAGGATGTGGTGGATGTCGCTAAACAATATTGGGATCGCCATGGTCGGTCCGCTTTTTACGATTTATCATATCAAGGCCCTTGGTCTCTCCAATGCTCAGATTGGGTATTTCGTTGTTGCCTCGGGGCTGTTGTCTGCTGCATTTCTTCCAACTGCCAGGAGGTGGATGGAGAAATCGGGAGCGATGAAGGTTTATACCTTCGCTGTTCTTGGCATGACTCTTGCGGTATTGCCGTATGGATGGATCAGTAGATTCTGGTTGTTAATTATTGTTCAGGCTTGGATCGGTGTCTGTGCCTCGGTGTTTGATATTTCCCAGCAATCCATTATGATGAGCGAGGCCAACAGGCACAGGAAAGAAAAAGAAATGGACTACTTCTCTGATTTCCAGCTCCTTATGAACGGAGGAAACGCCATTGGGGCGTTGATAGCAGGTATATTCGTTTCCTTCCTGCCGATCTGGGCTTGCTTTATTGGGGTCGCTTCGTTTCGCCTCGCCTTTCTATGGCTTCCCGGCCTTCGTCCCGCCGAAGCGGGAACAAGAAGCCCCTTTGCTAAGCTCATGCGTTCCAAGCCGCACCCTGCCACAAGTGGCAAATAGCTAACAAGGATAAATGCCTATCGGCGTCCTTTGGTGCCGTGCGTTTACCGATGCGGAATCAGAATGAACCCTACCTAATAATTATACATTCTGATAGACAAGGATAAACGCCTATCGGCGTCCTTTGGTGCCGTGCGTTTACCGATGCGGAATCAGAATGAACCCTACCTAATAATTATACATTCTGATAGAGGAACATAGGAAAGTGAAAAGCCTCCAAAACCACAGGAAATGAAAGTGGGATTGGAGGCTTTTGTATATTTTGAACAGCAGATACTTAAAATCATGTAGAATGCCTGTTTAACAAGTTAGGACGAGAAAAAAATCTAAGACCTAAATCCAAGCCTTTAGGTTAATCTGTTTAATGAACTGCTCTTGGCTTGTCGCTTCTCTACTAACTTCTTCTACTTCCTCTACTTGCTCCGTTTGCTCTCCATTCATCAAACGACGAAACAACTCTTCATTACGTGTAGCTAGAGCAAAATCGAGCAGAGCTTCACGCTCAATCATATCTACCTCTTGCTCCAGAATAGACTCTTCCGTGTCAATATCATGGGAAGGAACCATGACATGGCGATTGTGATTGGGTATCCGGACGACATAATCAAAAATATTATCAGCATTACGATCATACGCTATGATATATCCGTGCTCGCCTATTGGTAAATTCTGTTCCAAGCTGTCATCCATAATAAAAACCTTTTGTCCGAGTCGCAGCATCCCGTTTACCCCCTTAGTTGTCCATACGGATGCAACGTATGGCTATTTTCTATTTCTTAATTTTCAGTCTTAAATCTGCAACGTACTTTTAGCTGACCTTAGGCTGTTATGCATAAGGATTATTAGCTTTTTCATAGCCGATTGTCGTACGAGGTCCATGACCTGGGTAAACTTTTATATCATCATCTAATTTGAATAGCTTGCTTTGCAGTGTGAAACGGAGATCACGATCGCTGCCCCCGTATAAATCCGTCCTGCCTACGCCGAGACGAAATAATACATCGCCCCCAAAAAGATGTTTATCCATCAGAAAGCTAACGCTTCCCGGAGAATGCCCTGGTGTATGCAGCACTCTGATTTCTTGCCCCAGAAACCGTAAGATCTGACCTTGCTCCAATGCATATTCCGCAGGATCAGCCGTAACCAAACCAGCAATTTCAGGCCAAAGGGCTGAGCCGTTCTTCTTCGTATCCGCGAGCCAATCTGCCTCAAGATCATGTAAATAAACAGGGCAGCCTGTTGCTTTTCGAACCTCTTCAACACCTGCCATATGATCAAAATGTGCATGGGTTAGAAGAATCGCTTCTACCTCTAGATCAGCAACACGGCGGATTAGCGCTGCGGGCTGCTGACCTGGGTCGATAATAATGGCTTTACCCTGTTCAGAATCCTTTAATAAATAGGCGTTCGTTCCAAGCTGTCCCAGAACAACCGTTTCTATTGATATACTCACGTAATTACCACCCCTAGGATTAACGTCTGTCGGCGTCCTCTGGCATTCTGATGCAGTAAAAAGAACGGCAATAACCTTAGAAAACGACTTTCTAATATTCTATCTCATTTACCTATTTTCTAAAAGGATGATAATAATTCACGAAGCTCATGCACAATATCCGCTTGGTAGCCGGTCCCTTCACCGTAACGACGAACGACTTCTTGCCGGACCTCTTGAAGCTTCTCCTGATAATCGGACGCATCTCGATCTGGGTTGGCAATTTTAAACGCTCGCATTGCATCTTGCACATGCTCTGGCCGAGGGCCCCATGTACCGAGGACATACCCGCCGGTATCCGCAAAGATAACAATAGGAATGGCACGACCACCCAGGGTTAGAAATTGCTCCATAACCTCAGGATGCTGCTCAATAATGAGGACCTCTTGGGGAATCCCGCTATTCTCCAGGATGCGAAATACGACAGGAACGTTACGCACAACGTCGCCACACCATTCAGCCATCAGAATCAGGCAACGCAGGTCGTCACGATCTCGCAAGGAGCCAAAAAAGCTCCGATCATCTTCGCTTGGCCACTCAAATGCTGTGAAAAAGTCGAGAAACTGCTCTTTGTTCTTCTGCATGCCATCAATAAACACTGCTGGTTTAATCCCTTGACCTATGGAGCTAGCTACATTCTTGGCCATGCTTATTCGTCCCTCCCGCAGATGAGTGTGTATCGCTTGTTACTTCGTTTCATCTTTCTTCTTGCCCATAACAATTTTAAAAATAAAGTACAGACTTAACAATCCAATCGCTCCGACAATGAAAGGTACGGTATATTGATGCGAAAGCTCCCCAATATCACTCCAGCTTTTGTTAAGATTAGCAAGTCTCTCACCAAGCCATATAAACAGGATGGACCAGGGAATAATAGCAAGTGTTGTCAGAAGTGTAAAACGCCAAAGATTCATCCGAGCCATACCAGCAGGAATAGAGATGGCATGGCGGAGTACCGGAATGAAGCGAGCCGTGAATATGACTCCTGTACCATATTTATTAAACCAATTCTCCGCACTATCAATATGTTTACTTTTTAGATGGATGTATCTTCCATACTTCTCCACAAAGGGTCTTCCACCATAACGACCGATCCAATAAACGAAGATCTGAGCGATAACACCGCCAATTGTGCCGAAGATAACAGCCTCCATAAAGTTAATCTCGCCACGCTGTACCAAAAAACCAGCATAAGCCAGTACAATTTCACTAGGGATAATTTCGATCATTAGGCCGAGCATGATGCCCCAGTAACCGAGCCCTGTTAGAAATTCTAGAATCTGCTCCACGAAGTGACCCATTTCCTACCTACCCTTCACTATCATTCATATTTTTTCAAATCTATTCTATCATAAACGAACCAATACTTTGAAATCCAAAAAGATTAAAAAGAATAAAAGGCCCAACCTTCTAAAGACAGGGCGGGCCACAAATGACTAGCCGTCCGTCCTCGGCGCGACGATCGACTCGGGATTCGTCAATGTATCATAAAAGTCCAAATAGTGATCTTTGCGCTCACTTGCACGGATCGCCATGGCAACACGTGGATGCTCATCGAACACACCGGAGATCATGTAGGGCACAATATACCCCCATTCCCATTTCTCCCGTATTTTGAGCATATGTTTTTGAATAACTTCCAGAAGGGGTCTTACTTCATAGTTCGTATTCTTCAAATGGCTGATTAGCAACTCCGTATTGCAATTTCCGGCGGCCCTCCCCATCCCATAAACCGAAGCATCCAAGAAGCTTACGCCGTGCTGCAAGCCCGATAATGTATTTGCAAAGGCCAGCTGCATATTGTTATGCGCATGAATACCCAACTGTTTATTCGGTACAAGCTGCCGGAACTTATTCACCAAATGACTGATATCCACCGGATCCATGCTGCCGTAAGAGTCAACTACGTAGACGAGGTCTACCGAGCTTCGGGCAATATCCGCTAACGCTTCCTCCAGATCATGTTCCAGCACATGGGACAAGGCCATGATGTTTAGAGAGGTTTCATAGCCCATTGCATGAAACTTTTCAACCAGTTCAAGACCTTTATTCACATCCTTGATATAGCAAGCGACACGAATGAGGTCAAGCATGGACTCTTCCCGGGGTAGGATGTCATTCTCATCCACTCGACCAATATCAACAAGTGCAGAGAGCTTGGTTCTAGCCTTCATCGGAAGGACTTCTTTCAAGAACTTCTCGTCCAGAAAGCGCCAAGGACCGGCATTTCCCCCCTGAAGCAGCTTTGGCGAATTTTTATAGCCAATCTCCATATATTCGACCCCGGAATTGCTCAAACCATTATACAAATCCCTTACAAAATCAACGCTGAAATCCCAATTATTTACCAGTCCGCCATCGCGGATCGTACAGTCGAGAATTTTTGCGTGTATCATGGAACGATTCCCCTTCCAAACGGTTTTTCGCATTTATATCATGAAGCCATCTTGATGTCAATAAAATGTCAACGCTAGGAAGTTTCAGTAGCCTATGAGGAGCTACCCGCATACATATAAAGAGCAATAATGGCTACCTTTAACTAACCAGGAAGGACTGTGTTCTCATGAAAGTAGATAATGGTAAACATGATAACCCGCTTCCATCCGTAAGGCAAGTGCGCCGTGCTTGTGGAAGAGAGTTATATCGCACAGCAAAACGACTTGGTAAACGGATCACTCCTGAGAAAATGGAGCAAGCGGTGACGTGTTATTTCAAAAAGGTGGTACTCCATTTACCTTACATTGTGAAAAATGCAGGAAACAAGAAGCTGCTTGCCGATTGGTTCGATGAACAAATGGCGATTGAGGTTGCCGAAATGTGGGAAGTAGAGCCGAAAGCGGTTGCGGTTGCGTTTCGTCAAGCGCTCGGTGGATAAACAGAACCAATCAACAAGGATAAACGCCTATTTGGCACCCTTTGGCGCTGTGCGTTTACCGATGCGGAATCAGAAAGAACAAATCAAATATTTATACTTTTTGATAGAGGAAAAAAGCAGCATCGAAATCCGCGTTTGCGCCTTTCGATGCTGTTTTTTGCTTTTGTTTTATTGGGCTGTCAGGATAAGCGGTCCATCCTTCGTGATGGCAATGGTGTGTTCATATTGCGCAGACAAGCTTCCATCAACAGTCCGGGCGGTCCAGCCATCCTCTTCCACAAATGCCTCCCAATGACCCGCGTTCAGCATGGGTTCAATCGTAATAACCATCCCCTCCTTCAGCCGCAGCCCTCGTCCAGCAATCCCGTAATGGGGCACCTCCGGTTCTTCGTGAATAATTGAACCGATACCGTGGCCAATAAACTGACGAACAACGGAATACCCTTTCGCCTCAGCGAAGGTTTGGATGGCATGACCGATATCCCCAATCCGGTTACCAGGAACGGCTGCCTCGATTCCCTTGTAAAGAGAAGCCTTTGTCGTTTCAAGCAGATCTGCTGCTTCAGCGGTAATCTCACCTACACCATACGACCATGCTGAATCAGCCAGCCAGCCGTTCAGATTGACAACCATGTCGATCGTCACGATATCCCCATTCTTTAGAGGTACACGCTTTGGAAAACCGTGGCAGATCACATCGTTAACAGAGGCGCAGGTAGCATATTGATATCCATGATAGCCTTTTTGCTCAGGGGTTGCTCCCCTGCTCTTTATTATTTCTTCTACCCATTCATTAAGCTCCCATGTGGTAACACCAGGTGCAATTCTTTTGGCAATCTCCTTATGGCAATCAGCCAGGATCATACCGGCTTGGCGCATTTTGAAAATTTCATCAGATGATTTCAATAGAATCAATGTGGATCCTTCCTTTCGAATCTCCGCTTCTGTGCTAAAAATAGTATATGCCAATGAGTCTGCATGGTAACATTCGTGTTAACGTTGCTTTTTCGCTATACTGATTCTATCCATAATTGAAACTGAAAAGCAAGCGAGCTTGGGTAAAGCCAGCGCTACAACTAGAAGAGGGGGAATTCCCTTGTATTTGACGACATCGGAAGAAATGCGCAAAATTGATATTTACGCAATGGAG
>JACMJI010000269.1 GCA_014380705.1 Gorillibacterium sp.
ATTCTGATTATTTCTCTTTTAACAGCGTCGATGTTAATTCCTTCATGGGTTAGTAATAAAACAGGTCCGGAATCAATCCACCAATCTAAAGCTGTGAATCCCCTGCCAGTCGTTGGATCTTATGCTAATTTGAAAAAGTTAGTTAAGAATTCTAACGGTGCCCAATATGGGTATATGATGCTTAAAGGGGCTGCAAATGTCAGCGCAATGGAAGCTGGTTCCTCACGGGAAACCTCGGCACCCGCACAAGACACAGGTGTTTCAGGCAACTATTCTACGACAAACGTTCAAGTAGCTGGGGTGGATGAAGCTGATATTGTGAAGACGGATGGCAATTACGTCTATCAGGTGAACCAACAACGGGTAGCTATTATATCCGCAAATCCAGCGTCAGCCATGAAGCTCACAAGTATGATTCTATTTGAGAAGCAGGTAAGTCCTCGTGAGCTTTATATTGATGGAGACTCATTGGTGGTCATCGCCAGCAGCTATCCCGATCAACAGATCGAACCCGATGATAAACCTGGGATTCAGAGTAAAAGAATGATGCGCCCCCTAAACAATAGCACGACCTTGGCCATCGTCTACGACATCCGTGATAGAAGCAAAATCCGCAAGGTGCGCGAGGTTGAAATTCAAGGGGATTACCTCACTAGCCGCAAGGTAGGTTCCGCTTTATATCTGGTTGCAAACCAATACTTGAATGTTTACCAGATTCTTGAGAACAGCAAAGGTGAAGAGCCTGCTCCCGTCGTTCGGGACACCGCTGTTTCTCCTAACTATGTATCCGTGGATTATCGAAAGATTCACTATTTTCCAGATTCCAATAAAGGCAGCTACATGAATATTGCTGGATTTAACTTATCTCAACCTCTAGAAAAGGCAAATATCGAAACCTATTTAGGTGCAGGGCAGAATGTCTATGCATCACCTGAGCATTTGTATATCGCTATTGGTGATTACTCCTATCGGGTAACAGATCAAGCAGCAAGCAATTCAATTCTCCCGCGTCAAAGTGAAGGTGAAGTATCCACTGATTTATTCAAATTCGATCTGGGTAACGGTACCGTTAAATATGCAGCAAAGGGCAGCGTTCCCGGTACGATTTTGAACCAATTTTCCATGGATGAGCATAAGGGGTACTTCCGCATTGCAACCACCAAAGGGGACATGTGGCGGGAGGATGAATATACCTCCAAGAATAATGTATACGTCCTCGATAAAGCACTCAAGCTGACAGGAAAGCTGGAAAATCTAGCTCCCGGCGAGAAAATATATTCGGTTCGATTCATGGGTAAACGAGCTTATATGGTAACCTTCAAGAAGGTTGATCCCCTATTTGTCATTGATCTCGCTATCCCTCAAGAACCTAAAGTTCTTGGCAAGCTAAAAATACCTGGTTACAGCGATTACCTACATCCCTACGATGAAACGCATATTATTGGATTTGGTAAGGAAGCCATAGAATTGTCCATTGATAATGGGAATAAACCGAACTCGATGGCTTTCTACCAAGGAATGAAGCTTGCGATGTTCGATGTGAGTGATGTGAGTCATCCCAAAGAAATGTTTAAGGAAGTAATTGGCGACCGGGGTACAGATTCTCCACTCTTGTATGATCATAAAGCATTGCTTTTCAGCCGGGAGAAGAACCTGTTAGCATTCCCTGTCAATCGCATGGATCTACCAAAGAGTGAGCCTAGTGGAAATTCTGATGATCCTGAGAAAAAATCCGTTGACTTCCCGCAATATGGAACGTTTGCTTTTCAGGGAGCTTATGTGTATAACGTGGATCTCGAGCATGGTTTTCAGCTCAAGGGGACGATTACACACTTATCCAAGGATGATCTGCTAAAGGCAGGCCAGATTGGATATGAATACATCAAGGCGATTGATCGCGTGCTGTTCATTGGCAATACTCTCTATACGTTGTCTCAGTCCGAGATTCGAGCGAGCAACCTGGAAACACTGCAGCAAACAGGAAGTTTAACAATTAAGAAATAAGCGGTCTTGGAAATAAGATGCATAAACTCATCCACTCCACATGAACGCTACGCTGGTACCTATAGACAGGACACTTTAAGAAATGGTGTTCAGGCTATAGGTACCTTTTTGTATAAATTTATTGTTTAATCTTCTCAATCTTGGCATCGTACAGGCGAAACATCGTTTTATAGCCGGATTCATCTACCTTAATCCCTACATCTAAACGTCCTGTTATGTTTAAGGGGCCGGTGGTGTAGCGAAGCCTGGAATTGTCGGAAACGAACACGATCATAATTTTATTCCAGTAGGTCTCATCTCCATTATCGAAGGGGCATTCTGCTCCGGGCTTGGGAATTAACAAAAACCAGTGCTTATCGAAAGAAAGCACCTCACCCATGAATCCTTTAATTTCAACAACTTGTTTTTGCTCGCTCATGTCCCAAAATCTTTCAGAAGGCCGATTTTGCTTGTCATCGTCGAAAAACTCGGACCACGCAATGATAGGATGGCCTGAGTCTTTGATCGATGCAGTCGGCTCTATCGAGAACACAGGTTTCTCTGTTGGCGTAGGTGAGGGTGAAACAATAGAAGGAACAGGCGCCTTCGCAGCTCCGACAGACGGTAGGGTCTCGGAAGTCACCTTTGGTTTTGATCCTATTACCGTTGGAGTAGAAGGAGTTGTTGAAGCAGCAGATTGTGTCGCTGGAGTCTTCGTAGCCATAACGGCTGTGACCGTTGCCATAGGCAAGCTGCTGACAGATGCAGCAGCTTGCTCAACAGCAACAGCAAGGGTAGTGCTGTCGGTTTGATTGGCGCCTGGAGAGGAAAGGGCATCGGCAAAGCTTCCAGGCGTGTTGTCGGTCGATGTACCGCAGCCACTAATGGCTCCAATTAGAACAAAAATGGGTATTGCCAGCAGAACAAATTTACTAACAGTCCATAGTCCGGATGTATATATTATTATCTTTCTCATCTATTCACCTACTGTTTGAAGAGTGATAGTGCGTCAACCCGATAAATGCGTAACGCTGGGATAACAGCTGCGGCAGCGCCAATTGCGAGGGCTACAACTAGCAGGGTTGCTTCCCCAGTGGCAAAATGTCCGCTTGCGATATGAATACCTGTACGGGTAAATAAGGAATCGGTAAGCGCCCAGCCACCAAGGTGCCCTAGCAGGATGCCCAGAACGAGGCCAAGCGCCGTGAGCAGAACGCCCTCTCCAACCAAATTCAGCAAGATGTAAGATTTACTTTTTCCAATCAACCGCAGCAGGCCGACATCCTTCTTGCGCTCCTGCACCGCGGCGGTCAAAGACAGTACCATGGTTACCGCAGCCAAAAGGACACAAATCGCCATGACGAACGTCATTAACTCCGTTCCGGTGTCAACCATGTTGAGAATATCAGCGACTGCCTTACTTGTATAGACCGCTTGGACGTTGTCTAGTTGATCGTACTTTTGCTTTAAGCTCTGGGTGGCAAGCAGGGAGTTTGGCTTAATAATAACTGCGGTCACTTCTTTATCCGCATCATGCTCCAACTGATGCACTGCCCATGCATAATCCATTGTCGTAAAAATAGCGCGATCATCGGAAGTATTTAGCTTAGGTAGAATCCCAGTCACAAGGTAAGAAAAGCTGACATGCTCATCAGGGTGCTCTTCACCGGATGCCTGTTCACTCTCAGCTTCATGCTCTTCGGCAGCAAGTTGCTCGCCGCCTTGTCCAAGTATTCCATGTGCTCCATAGAACTCATCTCCGATGCGCAAGTGGAGCTCTTTGGCGACATAGTAGCCAATGGTTACCTCGCCGAGGCTACTGTAAAGTTTGCCATCCCGTAGCTTGCGATCCTGATAACGGGTGGGGAAGTAGGCGGGGTCAATTCCGACAATGGGGAATCCGTTATAATTGTCCCCCACTGTCAACCCGAATGCGACCTCCACATCCTGCTCTTGCTGGATACTTTCCATCACGGAAAACGGGATGTTGCCCGTAGGCGTACCTGCTCGGTAAAAAGTGTTAAGCACCAATTGGCTTTCGCTTCCATCTGCACCTACGACGACCTCGAACGGGCCATAGCCTTTTTCCGCTCCCCGTTCAATTCCTTCTCTAACAAGGAGCAGGATAACGAACAAAAAGACGGTAATGGCGACTGCCGTAATCGTTAAAAGAGATAAGCTTTTTCGATGAATGATATTCCTTCGCAACAACGTCCAACCGTTCATAGCGCCACTTCCTCCCTGTTTTCACCATTCAACAGGTTGTTGATTGCATTCATTTCTACACAGGTTGGGAATAAGCGAGCTAGATGCAGATCATGCGTTACGGTGACAAGGGTTAGTCCCTCTTCCCTACACAAATCGACCAGCAGCTTCATCACCGCTCCGGCCGTCTCCCAATCTAGGCTTCCTGTTGGTTCATCGGCCAGAATAAGGGGAGGACTGTTGACCAAGGCACGAATCATGGCAACACGTTGTTGCTCTCCGCGGGATAGCTGGGAAGGAAGATGATTCATCCGGCTTGCTATGGAGGTGCGCTCAAACCATTCTCGTATCCGCTCGTTTTTTTGCTTGCGGTCGAGCTTAGTTGGCATAACTAGCTCCACGTTTTGCCGTGCCGTCAGGGAAGGAATAAGGTGAAAATCCTGAAAAATATAACCGATGGTGGATGCACGAAAAGTATCCCTTTCCTTCTCTTTCTTATTACTGACTGAATGCCCGGCTACAATAATATCGCCTTGATCTGCGGGAAGAACGCCGCCAATGATGTGCAGAAGTGTGCTTTTACCGCTGCCACTCGGTCCGAGCAGGGCAATACGTTCACCGGTTGCGACAGACCATTCCGGTATGGAAAGAATGGGGAGGGACTGCCCAGCTATACGGAATGTTTTTTTCAATCCTTTAGTGTGAATCATCATATCTCCCCTTTATAGAAAAAAGAGACAGGTAGTGAACACCTGTCCCTACGGTTATTTGGAAGTTCTTTATTTAACGATACGTTCGGACAAAGCATCCCAAACGAGATTCTTTCCGGTCAGCTTGTTAAACGCATCGAGTGAGAGATACAGCTTGCCGTTGTCAATTTCGCCTTTTAGGGTTGAATTGGCTCCATTTAACTTAACAACTAATGTTTTAATATCAATGCTCATTGTGGTGCTGGCGTGGACAAGCGTAACTTCATAGGTGTTTGGGTTCCACTGGGCAGTTGCGCCAAGCGCTTCGGCAAGAGCCTTAGCCGGATAAAGGACTACGTTATCTCGGTTCATTTTAAACTTTGGATACAGGTATTTAGCCTGCATGGCAGTTGTAGTAGCTGCGAGATCGACACCAAGTACTTGTGCTGAGGCCTTGGCAATCTGCGTATTGTCAATTTGCCCTTTTACTAACTCGACAATTGGACCGTATGCCCAAACGCCAACGTCAACGCCGGAATGACCATGACCGGACCAGCCAATTAATAGACGCTTAGACACGACTGCATTATAGGCACCCTCACGACCATAAGAGGAACCATCTCCTGCCATAATGTAAGTGACTTCCTCATCAGTCAGATCCTTTATCCAGGTGTTGGCAACTACAATTGCCTTCACTTCAGCGGCTGTTGTGGCTTCCTTCAACTTTGCTGCGATGGCTTCGGAAGAATGAATCTGCTTATCCCAAAGATCCAAGTTCATTTCGTAAATATTATCGCGCGAAAGGGATAGGCCACCGGTTTCGTGGTCAGCCGTGATGACGACGGATGTGTTGCCGTCTTTCTTGGCGAAGTCGAGCGCTACCTTCACGGCAGCTTCAAAATCTAGTGTTTCTTGAATGGTTGTTGGGAAATCGTTGGCATGCGCGGCATGGTCAATTCGTCCGCCTTCAATCATAATGGCGAAGCCCTTCTCATCCTGGGACAAGATTTCCAGTGCCTTGGTCGTCATAGCAGCCAGACTAGGAATGGCATCTGTACGATCCGCAACATAGTTGACATGCGAACTACCGAAAGTTCCAAGCGCTTTACCGCCGTTTGCAACGAGGGCGTTTAATCCAGTAGTGTCTGTTACATACGTATAACCCTTTGCTTGAAAATCAGCAATAATAGATTTGTCTGTACGCTTGCCTTTTTCTTCTTTGCTGAGGAAAAAGTTTTTTCCACCACCAAAAAGAACATCAACGCCACTTGCTAAGTATTGCGATGCGATCGCGCTTTCGTTGTCTCTACTGCGGACATGGGAGGCATAAACAGCTGGCGTCGCATGGGTAATTCGGGCAGTAGTAACGAGGCCAGTGGCTTTACCCGCTTGTTCAGCAGCTTCAATAACGGAAGCGTAAGGTTTGGATATATCTTCATTAGAAACACTAATACCGGCGTTATACGTTTTGTTTCCTGTTGCGAAGGCTGTACCGGCGGATGCCGAATCCGTAATGACTCCGGATACAACGGTACCTCCATCTTCACCGCGATCGGCGAAAGTAGTTGCTTGGCCCACATAAATGGAGTCAAGGTTCAAATGGTCGATTCCCTTGTTATACATCAGGTAATCACGAGCTGCACTTACTTGTGCCGGACCCATCCCGTCACCAATCAGGACGATAAGGTTCTTCGATGGTGCTTGGCTTGGAGTGATGCTCTCTGCAGCTTGACTGCTGAGTGGAGCTAAAGACGCTACTAGAGTCAAGGCAAGTACGGCTTTCCCAAACTTCATGTTCAACTCGTTCCCTCCCATATGATTGCAGAATGTCTCTATCACCTCTTACTATAAATGTATATTGTTAAATGTTTTCCAAATATATGTAATCTTTAAAGCAGTTTTATATGAATAATTAGTAAAGAGAAGTCCAAAAATTGGAACGAAATTGATCGAC
>JACMJI010000270.1 GCA_014380705.1 Gorillibacterium sp.
ACGTTCTTTATAAAGAATTACAATTAATTGTGAACAATAATTAGCGAGAAAAGCATGAATTGCATTATAAATTCTGCTATTTTTTTTAATCTAAGGTTCTCAATAACGAACAATGTCGATATTCCTCAACTCGAGGTGAAGGATCCATGACCACTTATCAAGTATTCGATTCTTCTCAAGTCGAAGAATGGAACTCCGTTTTAGCCGAAATTGGGGGAACGGACATTTACTATTCGCCGAGCTATTGCAAGATTTCAGAGAACAATGGGGAAGGCTCTGCACATTTATTTGTGTATCGAGAGGGTGCTGACATCGTTTGTTATCCCTATTTGATGAGAAGGATCAACGATCTTCCCTTGCCCTTTACCCACAATCTTAACCAAGACTATTACGATATCATTACCCCTTATGGATATGGCGGACCCATCACGAATGTAGTAGATGAGGAACACCACCTGTGTCTTGGAGAAAGCTTTGGAAATACTTTTGGTGCTTATTGCCAAGAGGCAGGAATTGTAGCGGAATTTGTTAGATTTCACCCTATCCTACAAAATCATGCTTTATACAAAGCGGTAAATCCAACGAATATTCGGCAAACGGTATGCATGGATCTGAGTAAAGACATTATTGCCAGCTTAAAGGATACATGCAGGAATAGAGTACGCTATGCCATAAAGCACGGGTTGACAGTCGTGAAGGAAAATCCGCATCAGTTAGAGGTTTTCATGGATATGTACTATGAGACCATGAATAAGAACCAGGCGAATAAATACTACTACTTTCCCGAGACTTATTTCCACGATAGTGTAAATTTACTTGGTGAACAGAATATTAGCTTGTTTTCCGCAAAGCTTGAAGATCAGACGATCGCATCAGCGCTCTTCATTCATTCCCACGACTTTGTTTCCTATCATCTGACGGGTTCGGATAAATCCTACTTAAAGTACGCTCCCTATAATATCTTACTAACAGAGGCTGCAATCTGGTTTCAATCACTTGGTTATAAATATCTGCATCTAGGAGGAGGTTATAGGGGTAACGATGAGCTATTTCGCTTCAAAAGGACATTCACAAATGATAAACCTCTTGAATTCTATATTGGGCGAAAAGTGCATCACCCGGAAATTTATGAAAGCTTGAGCAGGGGTATTCAGTCACAAGGTGATTACTTCCCGATTTACAGAAGTTACTTGCTTCCCACACAAGAAGAATAAGCGCGAATAAATTTCTGTTGTTTATTCGTTATAACGACCAGTCCTATTGTCAAAACAATTAAAAACAAAAGGATTCATGAGAAAAACGAACCATGACCAAGGTCCTGCCTAATTTTTCTGTTAAAATGAGGGTAAATGACTAATTTTAGTGGTTTACTTCGATAAATAATCTTTGTATAGTAACCTTGTGGTTCTTAATAAAGAACAAGTTGGGGAATGGAGTGAATGTTCTGTTGCGCTATAAACGTTCTTCAAAATACAAACGTAACGATAAGAGCCTTCTTATCCTCTCAGGCTTCCTTACCATTTATTGCCTTGCGGTCATTTCCACTATGGTGACTACCTCAACATATTCTCATTATAACGAAACCGTTACAATGTCTGGGGCTATTTCAGCTGAATTCTTAAATCCATCCGTAACGGATTATGTTTATGGTCATGAAACCGTAACGGACAATGTGTATAGCCCTGAACCTACAAATTTCCTTACTTCCATAACGGATAATACATTTAGACCGTAACTCGATGTGAATTTTAAACAGGTTATAAAAGGAGACATTAAGGATGAGAATCAAGAATCTAATTAACATCGCCATGTTAGCCCTATTCCTCATCATGTTATTTCTCGCAGTCATTTCTATGGCATCTAAAGGGGAGCCTACCCTGTTTGGATATCAACTGAAGGTTGTTCTCTCCGGCTCAATGGAACCAGGAATTAAAACGGGGTCCATTATTGCGGTCAAGACAGGTCGCGACATGAATCGGTTAGCCGAAGGTGACGTGATTACATTTCAGGAAATGGTGAATGAAGAGAAAAGGCTAATCACTCACCGCATCCTAAATGTTACGAAACAACCGACGGGGCAGGTGTTGTATCAAACAAAAGGAGATAACAATGATAACCCTGACTCCAAACTGGTATTATCCCAGAATGTTGTAGCGGTTTACACAGGGTTCACTTTACCGTATGTAGGGTTTCTTCTTAACTTCTTCAAATCCAAAATTGGCAACGTATTAATACTTATTATTCCAGGAATTTTCCTAATCGGTTATTCCTTAATCACCATATGGCGAACTTTATCAGGGTTGGAGATCAGTACGAAGAAAGATCCAATCGAGAATCAAAAATAAGGTTGTCTTCCTTATCCTACTTGGATAAGGATTCAATAAAGAAAAACCCTAAGGGGAAAATGGAGGAGTTTAACAAATGAGTATTAAGAAAAAATTAACAATGAGTGTGGCAACAGCAGCATTAGGATTGTCATTGGTGGGGGGAGGAACTTGGGCAGCCTTCAACGACACAGCAACAATCAATAACACTTTTGCTTCTGGAACATTGGATTTACAAGTTGGGAGTAGCGGATCGAAGCCGATTAATTTTGATCTTTCTAATATGAAGCCAGGGGATAATGTCCAAAGAATTTTTACATTAAGGAATATTGGTTCACTGGCTATTAAAGAGGTATTGTTGAATACGACGGCTAGCAATTTTGTTGATCGCACTCTTCTTTCAACTGAAGCCGAATTTCTGTCTCAATTTGAAATTGATTTTATGCAGGTTGATTCGGAGTCCACTCAATGGGAACCAAGAGCTAAGATAACGATGGTTGGTCAAACCCTTACATTAGCAGATCTGGTTGATGGTACATATGCAGCAAAAGTTAAGCCTGAATATCTATCCAGTGGTAAGATTAATTTAGCTCCATTAACAGTGGCTCCTGGCGCCTCCGTAGAAAGAGGGCTTCCCGTGACTCCCGCTGATACCGATGATGTATTTATTCAGATTACTTTTAAGAATGACCCATCTAAAAATCTTGTAACTAACGAATCGGTACAAAACAAATTCCAGGGCGATTCAGTAAACTTCGCCTTCAATTTGGAGGCCACACAGTGGGCTGGTGTACACGTAGATTCACATAATGGCAATGGTGCAGTAAACAATGGAGTACAGGGTTCAGCTGATGATACGACGAACCCCGTTACTCAGCCTAGTCAAAGAACCACAGGTACACCAACCATTACGAATGTGGTCGTAGATTAACCAACAGCCTTAACATCAGTATATGAGAAAGATCGCACTTCACTGGGCCAATTGGCCCAGTGAAGTGCGATCTTTTTATTCTAATTTTCCAAGTATATTAAACACTAGGAAAGGGATTGAAACAGCTATGTATTACAAATTACTATATGATATAAATCACAAAATATGCCGCCTTGTTCTTGATGAAGAATACAATCTCGTGTATAATGTTCATTATTAAGAACAATCTTTAGCGGGGAGCACGGGTGAAGGTAATGGGCCAAACTGACGAAACAACCGGATTTCAAAAGAACGGGACGGATAAGGAAATCAACTTGAAGCTCTTGCTCGGAATCATCCGAGCTCGGGTTTGGATCCTGCTTCTGTTCATTCTGCTAGGTACAATTTTGGGCGGAGTATATCGGCTTATACCAGAGGAGCCAACTTACACAGCCTCTTCTCGTATCGTTATAAAAGCTTCAGCAGAGGAGCTTAGCACCCTGGTTGTCATGATCCGTGAGCCAGCGGTTCTTGAGAAGGTAGTGAATAAGCTTAAACTGAATCGATCTGCTGCAGAACTTAAACAGCAGATTAGTGTAGAGAATGTGGAGAATTCCTTAATCAGTATAGTCAAAGTTACGGATATAAACCCTAAAGTAGCCGAACAGATCGCGAACGCGACAGTGGATACCTATCTACAAGAAATTGCTGTTGTCTTGGATTTTACGAATGTTACTGTACTGACTAAAGCTGATGCCCAAACAACAGTTTCTTCCCCTACTAGCCGAGGTCTAAGCTCGATAATACTAGGTTTCTTAGTAGGAGCCATCGCCGCATTGGGTGTGATTTTCTTCCTTGATTCCCTCGATGATTCCCTGCGAACCGAAAGAGATGTTGAGCAATGGCTTGATCTTCCGGTACTCGGTAGTGTCAGACGAATTAAAGGTAAAGAGTCAGTCATCCAAAGCAAAAGTTTATTAAAACAAACAGCGCGAGGTGAAACCATTGGTCCATAGTCATGTCCACGACAACTCATTGCGAAAAACCATTATAGCCTACGATGGTCTCAGGTCGGCAGCATTAGAGCAGTACCGTGTTATTCGCTCGAATATCAAATTTATTGACAGTGAGCATAAAACAAGAAACATTGCGGTTACCTCGCCAATAAGCGGAACCGGCAGCTCAACTACTGCGGTTAACCTTGCTGTTTCAATGTCCCTTCGAGGGGATAAGGTATTATTGGTCGATACTAATTTACGCAAGCCGACTCTTCATGCTGCACTTCGTGTACCCAACAACTCAGGGCTCACAGACGTTCTTATGGGAAACATGACTCTGGAAAAAACAGTCCATAGTACAGAGGTAAGCGGATTGCACCTCCTCACCTCTGGACCGTTTAAACCTTATATGGATGAATTACTTGGATCAGCCGCAATGAAAGCCTTACTTAGTGATGCCAAACAAATATACGATAATGTCATTCTGGATTGCTCTGCGATCCTTGAGGCAACAGATGCTGCATTACTATCCAACCTGGCTGACGGTGTTATTCTCGTTATAGAGAGCGGTTGTACCAAGAAGGAAACAGCCGCCGAGGCGCACAAAGTGTTAAAACGGGCAAATGCTAAGATATTAGGTGTTGTGCTCAATAACCGAAAGTAAAAATTTTTTTGGGTCGATGTTCGTTATAAAGAATATTTACTAAAAACTATTGTATTAAGTTATTCGGGGATGTCTCCTCGCCGTTATCCATGGAGGCACTCGATCATACTGTGGGTTGAAAAACCTTAGACGTGAGTCGTCGCTGGTATGGTGTGAGGCGGGGTTAAATGCCCTATGATTTTTTGTTATCTGAATAATGATGTTTTTATCTATGTGGTTTTTTTTCATAAGACACTATAGATAAGAATTTCAAAAAACATTCCGGGTGGTTACAAATGATAACGGAGAGGGTGGAATGTATGGATTATCGAAGAAGAATGTCATTAATTATCATCATGGATTCTTCAATTGTACTAACAGCAATCTTTTTCAGTCGCCTTCTTGTAAGTAACACAAACGATGTCGTAACGGTCTCGTTACTCGCAAGTTCTCTAATGCTGCTATGCAGCCACCATTTTTTTTCGTTTCGTTACAAGCTGTACAAGAAAGCATGGGAGTATGCAAGCATCGGCGAGCTCCTGATCATTATAAAGGCAGTGACTTATTCCATTTTGACAGCAGGGATTTTACAGGAGATTTTATTTCAAAGTATTTACCTGCGCCTGCTAGCTGCCACCTGGATGCTGCATATTCTACTGATTGGGGGCTCACGATTTTTCTGGAGAGTGTTTAGGAATGCTTATGGACAAAAGCTGATGAACAAAAAGCGGACCCTGATTGTTGGAGCTGGCTCTGCCGGAACGATGGTAGCTAGACAACTGCTTTGTAACATGGACGCGGAAATGCTTCCCGTAGGCTTTATTGATGACAATGTAAAAAAACAGGGACTTGATATTCTTGGGATACCCGTTGTGGGTGGTGTAGAACAGATCAAGACAGCTATAAGTGAGCTTAGGATTGATAATATTGTTATCGCGATTCCCTCTCTGCGGCAAAAAGATTTAAATCGCATTTACGAGGAATGCTCTGGAACAACAGCAAAGACTCAAATCATTCCGATGCTGGAGGATTTAGCGATGGGGCGGGTGTCGGTTAACCAGTTCCGTGAAATCCAGGTGGAGGATTTACTGGGCCGCCAGCCAGTAGTATTAGACACGGAGATCATCTCGGATTCCATCAAAGGCAAGGTCGTTCTTGTTACGGGAGCCGGGGGGTCCATCGGATCAGAAATTTGTCGGCAAATCTCAAGGTTTTCTCCGGCAAGATTGATTCTGCTAGGGCATGGGGAGAACAGCATTTACTCGATTGAAATGGAGCTTCGCGGCTTATTTAAGGATAGCAAGATAGATTTTGTTACGGAGATCGCCGATCTACAGGATGCCAATCGCATGAAAGCACTGATGAAAGCTCATCGACCACAGGTTGTTTATCACGCGGCCGCACACAAGCATGTACCCCTGATGGAAAGGAATCCGGAGGAAGCGGTCAAGAATAATATGATCGGCACGCTCAATGCAGCTCGGGCGGCAAGTGTCAGCGGGGTGGAGACCTTCGTCATGATTTCGACGGACAAAGCAGTGAATCCAACCAGCGTGATGGGGGCATCAAAGAGATTAGCGGAAATGATCATTCAATATATGGACAAAACAGGCTATACCAAATTTGTTGCGGTCAGGTTCGGCAATGTGCTGGGGAGCCGAGGCAGCGTTATTCCGCTTTTTAAGCAACAGATTGCAGCGGGCGGGCCTGTTACCGTAACTCACCCCGATATGGTTCGTTACTTTATGACGATTCCCGAAGCATCCGCTTTGGTCATTCAGGCCGGGGCACTCGCAAAGGGCGGCGAAATTTTCGTGCTAGACATGGGGGAGCCTGTCAAGATTGTGGATCTTGCGAAGAATCTTATTCGATTATCCGGCCACGCAATTGAGGATATTGGGATAACCTTTTCCGGTATCCGACCGGGCGAGAAGCTGTACGAGGAATTGCTGAAGGATGAGGAGCGGCATGATCAACAGCAGATTTATCCCAAGATTTATGTAGGCAAGACCTCCGAGATTAGCATTGAGGAGATCCATGAGATCATCGGAACGTATGAATTCACGGAAAAAGCCAAGTTGAGAGAAAAACTCTTAACCTTAGCAAATCGTAAATCAACAGAAGCAGCTGCACCTCTGGTCAAAGCAAGCAGTAAAAGAATGTTTAACCCTTTAGATGTTCGGGCAGCAGCAGTAATTCAGGAGCTGTAAACATTCCTTATTATTTTGGTGAAAGGACCTAGGTGAAGCCTATGAGTGGAAAAGTATTATTTTGCGCAACAATCGACAAACACTTCGTGGGCTTTCATCTCCCTTACTTCCAATGGTTCAAAGAACAAGGCTGGGAAGTCCACACGGCTGCAGCAGGAGTAGCGGTATTGCCAGATGTCGATGTGAAGCATCAAATCGACATTCAGCGCTCTCCTTTCCGATTGAAGAATATGAAAGCCTACTTCCAGTTAAAAAATATAATCAACGAAAATCAATATGATATTATCCATTGCCACACTCCACTAGGAGGAGTATTGGCTCGGCTTGCTGCTCGCGCTGCGAGGAAACGGGGGACGAAGCTCCTCTATACGGCTCATGGCTTTCACTTTAGCAAAGGGGCACCGCTGCTTAACTGGCTTATTTATTACCCTGTTGAACGGCTGCTTAGTCGGAATACTGACTGCTTGATCACCATCAACCAAGAAGACTACGAGCTAGCTGTCAAGCATCGTTTTCGGGCGAAAGCCATTGAACTTGTACCTGGTGTGGGTGTTGATCCAGAACGCTTTCAGCCGGTAGATGACCTCAGAAAGGAAGAATTGCGCAGACAATACGGATACTCAAACGACGCATTTTTGTTGTTCTGCTCAGCGGAATTCAATCGGAATAAAAACCAGCAGCTCATTATTCAGGCTTTTGCCAAGCTCAAGGATGAGGCTCCACATGCCCGGCTGCTTTTTGCTGGTGACGGCCCACTGCTTACAGCTAGTCGTAAGCTTGCTGTAAGCCTTGGTGTTGGAGGACGCATTGATTTTCTCGGTCAGCGCAGCGATATTGCGGCACTGCTGCCGATGTGCGATATAGCCGTATCCGCGAGCTTTCGCGAGGGGCTTCCGGTCAATATCATCGAGGCAATGGCTTGCCGCCTGCCTGTTATCGCGAGTGTGAATCGAGGGCATAACGAGTTGGTTAACGAAGGAGACAATGGCTGGCTGGTTCAGCCGAATGATAGCCACGAACTAGCTTTAAAAACAACCATACTTATGAAAGAACCCCTGCTTAGACGGATGATGGGCACATCGGGGCGTCGTCGAGTAGAATACCGCTACGGACTTCCAGTTGTACTAGACAGGATGGCGGATATCTACTCCCGCTATATGGCTCAGAAAGCTCAGGCTGCCGAGGCAGGTCTACTTCGAGTCCTTCATATTGTCGTAAATATGAATCGTGGTGGGGCAGAGACATTGCTCATGAATTTATATCGGAATACGGATCGCCGTATCGTGCAGTTTGATTTTCTCACCTGCAAGGAAGGCGTGTTCGACGATGAAATCCGCGAGCTTGGTGGAAGAATCCACCGTATTCCCTATGTTTCCGAGGCTGGGCATTCCGGGTACGTTAAAGCGCTGCAGGCTTTTTATGCGACTCACCCAGAATACAAGGTCGTTCATTCGCATCTCGACAAGATGAGCGGTCTTCCGCTCTCCGTTGCCCATAAATTCGAGATTCCTGTACGTATCGCCCACAGTCATAATACCCAAAGTGAAGGCGGTACCCTAGCACGACTATACAAATGGATAGTCGGGACACGGATTACACCGCATGCAACCCATATGCTAGCTTGCTCTCAAGCCGCTGCTAAATGGCTTTTTACGAGCAAATCGGAACAGGCTGTTATTCTACCGAATGGCATAGATGTGGAGCAATTCACGTACCGTGCGGATATTCGTCGTGAGGTCCGCTCCGAGCTTGGGTTGCCAGAGGGGACATTCGTGATCGGTCATGTTGGACGCTTCGCCCAGCAAAAGAATCATGGTTTCTTATTGGAGCTATTTAGCCGGTTCCACGATCAAGTAGCCGATTCGGTTTTAGTGTTGGTTGGAGTTGGACCCCTGCAGGAGGAAATGCAAAAACGGGTTGAAGCCTCTGGACTGGCAGACCATGTCCGATTTCTTGGGGCACGCAGTGATGTGGCCCGCTTGCTTCAAGGTATGGATACATTTGTGTTTCCCTCTCTTCATGAAGGATTAGGCATTGTCATCATTGAAGCTCAAGCGGCTGGTCTTCCTTGTCTAATCTCCGATTCGATTCCACAGGAAGCGGACTTGGGGTTTGGCTTTGTTGAAGCATTGCCGCTAACGACCTCCGCGAAATGGATGGAAAAACTTATCCTACTGGTAACAGAAGATAGGTCACGAATCGTTTCTGCGGGAGATATTGCAGATAAGGGATACGACATTAAGCAAACAGCAAAGCAGATACAAGATTTCTATGTCACTGTTTCGGTGGGAGGAGCGAAGGATGAAAAAACTGACCGTATTCACTCC
>JACMJI010000271.1 GCA_014380705.1 Gorillibacterium sp.
GAAAAAAAGCTTTCCTTTCTTGATCGTTATCTAACCCTATGGATTTTTATCGCCATGGCAGCTGGGATTTTGTTGAGCTTTGCAATTCCTGGCTTTGTGGAGTTTCTGGATCGATTTCAAGCGGGTACAACCTCAATACCTATCGCAGTGGGTCTAATCCTGATGATGTATCCCCCGCTTGCGAAGGTACGTTATGAGGAAATAGGGAAGGTATTTCGTAATGGAAAAGTACTCCTGCTGTCACTGGTGCAGAACTGGATTATTGGACCTATACTTATGTTCTTTCTAGCTATTATTTTTCTAAATGGGTATCCCGAGTATATGGTGGGGCTGATTCTGATTGGACTCGCTCGCTGTATCGCAATGGTGATTGTATGGAATGATCTGAGCAAAGGGGACTCGGAGTATGCTGCCGGGCTTGTTGCTTTCAACTCTATTTTTCAGGTGTTGTTTTACTCCGTTTATGCTTATGTGTTCGTGACCATCCTACCCAAGTGGTTTGGACTTGAAGGAATGAGTGTTGACATTACCATCGGCGAGGTTGGGCAGAGCGTGATGATCTACCTTGGGATTCCTTTTTTCGCCGGGATTCTTACTCGTCTGATTCTCGTTAAAACAAAAGGTCGCGATTGGTACGAAAAGGTGTTTATTCGGAGAATTAGCCCGATTACGCTCCTCGCGCTCTTGTTCACGATTGTCGTTATGTTCTCGCTTAAGGGCAATACAATCGTCGAACTGCCGCTTGATGCGGTACGAATTGCCGTTCCGTTGTTGATTTATTTTGTCATTATGTTCTTGATTTCATTCTATATGGGCTGGCGGTCAGGCGCGGGTTATCCCGTGACCACCACGCTTGCTTTCACCGCAGCAAGCAATAACTTTGAATTGGCAATTGCCGTTGCTGTTGGGGTATTCGGCATTCATTCTGGAGCAGCGTTCGCAGCGGTTATTGGTCCTTTGGTAGAGGTACCGGTCATGATCGCTCTTGTCAATGTGGCCTTGCGGTTTCAGCGGAAATATTTTCAAGAAAAAGCAGTTCAAAAAAATTAATTCCTTAAAGGAGAGTCACACCCATGGAGAACAAAAAACTAATTTACTTTCTTTGCACAGGGAATTCCTGTCGTAGTCAAATGGCAGATGGGTTTCTGCGGGCACTTGGCAGTGACAAATATATGGTAAAAAGTGCGGGACTGGAAGCTCATGGCTTGAATCCCCGTGCCGTTTTAGTCATGCAAGAAGCAGGGATAGATATCCGTACCCATTCATCTAATGTCATTGACCCAGAAATTCTCAACCAAGCGGATTATGTCATCACCTTATGCGGCCATGCAGACGAGCATTGTCCGATTATTTCAAATAAGAATGTGGTGAAATGGCATTGGGGATTTGATGATCCGGCTAAAGCAACGGGAACGGAAGAAGAAATCATGGCGGCATTTCGGCAAGTAAGAGATGCGGTCAAAGCAAGAATCGAAGCTTTTGTACAAGAAGGTAAATAAAACTTGATATTTGGAGGAAATCAGAATGAAGCAAGTCGATATTTATGATCCTGCGATGTGCTGTTCAACGGGAGTTTGCGGTCCAGGAGTCGATCCCCAATTGATCCAGGCAGCGGCAGATTTAGAGAAACTGAAGAAGCTCGGAGTAATGGTTAATCGCTATAACTTATCTCAGGACCTGGATGCTTTTGCTAGCAATGAAACGGTCAAATCCCTGCTTGCTTCCGGGGGTACAAATGTACTGCCGATCACGATTGTGAGCGGTGAGGTTTGTAAAAAGGGTGCTTATCCATCGTATGAGGAATTGATGACTTGGTTGGATCATGGGAAAATCCCGTTATCTGCGAAACGTCCCTTTATTAAATCAATTGAAACAGCACCGAGCGACGGAGGCTGCTGTGGCGGCTCCGGAAGCTCCTGCTGCTAGAGGGATGGATAGGATGGAGCAACCACGCTTCGAGCCCAATTCATTGTTGACGAAATATATTTTCTTCACCGGCAAGGGTGGTGTAGGTAAAACATCCATTGCCAGTGCAACGGCTATTCGATTAGCGGAGTCAGGGAAAAGAGTGCTGATTATCAGCACAGACCCTGCCTCTAATCTAGATGATGTGTTTCAATTGACATTGGGTTCTGAACCTGTGGCTGTTACAGGAGTAACCGGGTTGTTTGCAGCCAACCTCAACCCGGAAGAGGCGGCACGGTCATACCGCGAAAGTGTTGTGGCTCCTTACCGCAGCATCCTCCCCGAGGCTGCGATTACGAGCATTGAAGAACAGCTATCCGGTGCTTGTACGGTGGAAATCGCCGCTTTTGATGAATTTGCGAAGCTGCTGGCTGCACCTGATGTAGAAGGCAGCTATGATCACATTATTCTCGATACGGCACCAACGGGTCATACACTGCGGCTCTTGAGCCTGCCCATGGCCTGGAGTGGATTTCTTGAAGAAAGCAAGCATGGCTCTTCCTGCCTGGGCCCGCTAGCAGGATTAGGAGATAAAAAAACACTTTATGCTAATACAGTCTCGGCACTAGCTGATCCTTTGCAAACCACGCTGGTGCTAGTATCCCGACTAGACAAGGCGGCATTATCGGAAGCTGCTCGCGCTGCAGAAGAGCTTGGGCAGATCGGCATAAGGAATCAACAATTAGTCATCAATGGGCTGCTTTTTCTTCCGGGTGACGATTCGGCTGCACAAGCCTATAGGAAACGGCAAGATCAGGCACTTGACCAAATCCCTCAGTCCTTATTAACCTTGCCGACGTATTGGATCGGTCTACAGTCACGCGGACTTATCGGAATTCAAGCCCTGAAGTGCCTATTTGATACGGAGTATGGATCAGCAACTGTAGCACCTGTACCGGTGATGTCCGATGCGCAAGGGCTTACGTCCTTATTAACAGAGTTGTTAAAGAAGGAACAGGGGATCATCCTGACGATGGGCAAGGGTGGTGTTGGTAAAACAACGGTTGCCGCGGCAATCGCCCTTGCCCTGGCAGAAAAGGGAGCTCAGGTACATTTATCAACCACAGACCCAGCGGCACACCTTGATTTTACCCTAGGCGACCATCAAATGAGGAACAACCTGACGGTTAGCCGCATTGAGCCTAAGGTGGTTACTGAACAATATAAGAATAAAATCATTGCGGAGAACAGAGCCCATTTGAACGAAGAGGGCTTGGCCTTGTTAACGGAGGATTTGGCCTCTCCCTGTACCGAGGAAATCGCTGTTTTTCAGGCATTTGCGGAAGTCATGGCGAAAGGTACCCAAGGGTTTGTTGTCTTGGACACCGCACCTACCGGGCATACACTCCTGCTGCTTGATGCGGCTGAAGCCTACCATAAGGAAATGCA
>JACMJI010000272.1 GCA_014380705.1 Gorillibacterium sp.
CAGGGAAAATCATTACTGCATATCCACTTAAGTAGGAGAAGATAAAATGGTAAAATTTAATTTCATTATTGATAAAACTGAATATAACAAAAAGCAATCAAAAATTGCTTATACAGTTAATCAGTATCCAGAAATGATAGAAGTGGTTGGAGATTTTATTATAAAGATAAATGATAAAATTTTCTTTAACCAACCGTTTCCAATCCTTGAGTTAATTAGAACACTTGAACGATGGGATAAAACTAGTAATATGTTTTATAATTGCATTGAAACCGAAGACAACCCACTAATTAGCTTTGTTACCAGTAAAGATGGTTGGATAATTAAATCACCATGGCAACTTTTTGAATGCAACGTATTTTTATCCCAAAAAGAATTATTAGAATCCATTGAAAAGTTAACGGAAAGTGTAAAAGAACAACTTGAAGGGAATGTATGATGCTATAAATGTGTTTTGCAAAAAAAGCAGGGGGGGCATTAAGCAGCCATTAAGCCTCCATGCTTTTTTAAACGACAAATTCAACAAATTCAGGTGTAAAAAAACCCAAAAGCATCCGACAGTAAATGACGGATGTCAGCTTATCTTCTTTAAAGAGATAAAAACCAAACTTTTCCCCTATAGGGAGCAAGTTTGGTTTGCAGATCAATTTTGTCATGGAGAATAAATTCCTCATGGGAAGCAAGCTTGGTAACGAAATAGGATCCATTTAAGAAAGGGATCTTATCTCTCTTTAGACCAACGCTTCAATTTAGGGAAGATCTCATGCATCGCAGTCCGAGCAGCCCCTGCGTCGGGATAAGGATTGTTATTAGATACATGCGGAATACAATCCTCAATCTGTTTCTCCATGCTGCAGTCATCCAAAAAAATGCCATCCTGCATGCAATATGTGCAATATTCTTCATTCTTGCTTCCGTCCGCATTCGTTCCAAATGTTTCGGGGGTTGTTAAAGGCATAGCGCAGCTTTGGCAAATAGTCATTTCACTCGTCATCATGGACACACTCCTTCTTGGATATGCCCTTATCATACCAGTCTATATAGGACAACTGAGTGTCCTATTCCTTTTGATAGCGGTCGGCAATTTGCATTGCTTTTTCGCGTAAAGTCTGCCGAAGTTCAATCGGAGAAAGAACCTCCAGCTCTGGACCATAGGAGAGGAGCGTACTGATAACCCAGTCATTCATTGGCCAAGTGATGTTTATCTCGAATTGGCCGTTTGGGAGCATATTGATGCAGTCAGAATCAAAGAAGTCCCATACCCTTTGAGCAGCGGTTGCGTCAAAACGAAGCATTAGATCAACTAAATGACCGGAGTTATATGAGGTTTCTACTTCTTCCAAGGTACCTGTACGTCGGATGAAGGTATCCTCCAATATCTGAATCGCTCTCATTCTGGAGAGGCGAAAAAATCGAAAATCGGAACGGAGCTGGCACCAGCCCCATAAATACCAAGAGGTTCCACGATAGAGTAAAGTCATCGGCTCAACAGTCCGATTATCTAGAACTCCATCTTGACGAGTGTAACTGAAATGGACGAGCCTGCGACTACGAATCGCATCACGCAAACTCGCAAACCTGAAGTCCTTTGGTGCAAGACCCCAAGAAGCTAAGTCGACCCTAAGCCATTCCTCCTGTCCGCTCGGACCAAATAAAGCTCCTAACTTATCTAATACCTGATCCGCTCCGATATCTTGGGAACGGGATAGGTTCGATAGGGTGGAAAGGAGTAGAGCTTTTTCGGAATCGTCAAAAATAACTCGAGATAAGGAGTAACCGTCCATCAAGCGGATTCCCCCACCAGCACCTTGCGTCGCATAGATCGGGATGCCCGCTTGAGATAAATCTTCCATATCTCGCCGAATTGTCCTTGCGGATACTTCAAAACGTACCGCCAGTGCTTGAGCTGTGGATTGTCCATGGGTAAGCACATGCATTAGAATCGCTAGCTGGCGATTAATTTTCATGGAATCCTTCCTCCTGCAAAGCATCCGACATAGGCTACAATCGCCTAACGCGACTTACCGTCAGCATCCTTCAACGTGTAACGGCAGGTAGATATTAAAAGTCGTTCCACGATGGGACGTACGGGATACCTCAATCTTCCCGCCATGATCCTCGATGATCTTTAAAGATATCGAAAGTCCGAGCCCTGTTCCGTTCGGTTTTGTCGTAAAAAATGGATCAAAAATATTAATTAGCTCTTTGGTTTTAATTCCTTTACCCGTATCGCTTAGTATAATAACAGCAAAGCGATCCTTCTTAAGCACACGGACCGTCACTTTTCCATGCTCCTGCATCGATTCATAGGCATTTTTAATCAGATTGACTAGAACTTGAACAAGCTTATCTATATCCATTCGGATGAACAAGTCATTTCTATACTCAGTGTAGATAATTTCATGTCCGCGGATATTGGCTTCGGACCAGGTAATCGAGATTACCTTTTGCAAACATTGATGAATAGATAACACCTTATAGCTGGTTTGATGGGGCTTGGAAAACTCGAGGAACTCTACCGTTAATTCGTTCATTCGATCAATTTCTGCGACCATGATGTCGTACCATGGCTTAATATTATAATCATGCTTTTGTGAAAGCTGCAAAAACCCCTTAACGGTTGTCAGAGGATTGCGAATTTCATGGGCCATTCCGGCAGCGAGCTCACCTACAACCTTGAGCTTCTCCGATCGAAAAGATTGCTCCTCAAAACCGAGTTCTCCCTTTAATAAGGTTCTGTCCCACTCCATACTAACAATATATTGAAAGACCAATACAATCGCGATTGCTGTAATAAGATCAGCGCCAGTATTTAATAGGTTATAAGATGTAAGAGGCGTGTAAGATATTCGCACAACCGAGTAAACGAACATAAAACTAATAGCCAGGAATAAAGAGATAATGATTCCGCGCACCTCATTAAGAATCTTAATTAAGAGGAAGAGGTAAAGGGTTACACACCAATTTAAATGGCTAAAAAGATGAAAAGAGAATAACAGCACTAGTCCCACTATAGAGAACGTCAGCAAATGCTTAGGGAAAAATCCACCCAGACATACGCTGATGACCAAAAGTAGCCCAAAGCTGATGAGTAGATATCCATTAGGGGTCTTATCAAGTAGGATCGAGGATATTGTGGTAAAAAGGACATATAAAGGTAGAACAACGTAATGAAGTATTTTAAAAGCCATAGGGCACTCCAAATGAGTTCTGATTTAATAACCTCTACCTATTCGACAAGATCTGCCAAAAATCCTTTTCATTCTCCTCTTTTAATAAATATATCTGAATTAACCAGGATAATAGTCCTGGTTAATTCTTACTATGTGGCACGTAAAGGATTTAGAAACATTTTGGGTATGTCTGTTTCGAAACGCAACAAAGTGCCTGTGGTTGGGTGGATGAATGATAGAACGCGAGCATGCAGCCCAAGACGTCCGATTGGTTTTGATTTCGAACCATATTTCTTATCCCCAACAACGGGATGACCTATATCCTGCATATGTACACGGATTTGATTTTTACGACCGGTTTCAAGGCAGACCTCTAACAAGGAAAAGTTCTTGGTGGATTGCAGGACCTTATAGTGGGTTATTGCATGCTGCCCATCATTTGGGTGCGGGCTGGAATACATTTTCAGTGTGCTTGTTTCTTTAAGCCATGAGGAAATCGTTCCCTCGGGTTTCTTGACAAGACCCTCAACAAGAGCAACATAGAGGCGCTCCTTGACGATATCCTTCCACCCATTCTGCATTGTCTGCTGAATAAGCTCACTCTTAGCAAACATCATTACACCGGATGTATCTCGATCTAGCCGATGCAGGACAAAGATTCGGTTCTGCGGATCTGATCTGCGAACATACTCCATCAATTGACGATAAGCCGTTAATTCATTTTCTTGGGGAGCGGAGACAGAAAGGAGTCCCGCCTCTTTCTCAATCACAATGACATCCTCATCTTCATGCATTATTTTCACGCCAATGAGTGATGGAGCTTCAATGATCCGTTCTTTGCTGATGAAGACAGTCTGTCCAGGTTGAAGTGGATAGTTATAGAGCGTAACCACCTTGTCATTTACCGATACCTGGCCGTGAGCCAATACAGATTTGATCGCATTCCGCCCGCCTGGCAAAGATTTAAGTAAGAAGGATAGCAACTCAGAAGGCTCCTCCACACGATATTGTCGGACTGGGCTTGCGCCAGGGTTTTGCTTTGCTTTTGCCTCTGACCTTGGACTTTGCTTTGCTTTTGCCTCTATCCTTGTGTTTTGCTTTATATTTGCTCTATCTGTCGGTTTTTGGTTTGTATTTGATTGTTGATTTGATTTTTGAGCCCTGTTGGACTGAACTTTTGAAGCAGGCTTTCCTCTGTTCATGCGCTAAACCTCTTTCTAATCGATTTGATCTCCTTATTATACTGAAGTGTTGATTGTAAAGAAAATGAATGCCAGAACTGATTAATGCCAGGTTAGCTGTGTGCCCAAGGGGACAATTTGGACCCAGGTTTTTCCGGGAAGCATAGGGACTTCTGTCTTGCCGATATAAGCACGGATGATTCCATCCGTTCGATTCCATGTAATCTCCTGCATTTTGCCCTGTTGGAAAATAAAGCCGGTCCCAGGTCCGTTTACATCAACAGATCTCCGCCCTGCATTATCTAAGATGCGATGCTTGGCTTCAATCACAAGAACATTCGTTGCGGTTAACTGCTTCTTTGTTTCTTTATCGAGATGGGGAATACCTGCCATAATTCGCTTATAAACACCAGTTAAAGCATCATATTCGTAAGCAACCTTGTAGCCCATAATGTAGGGAATATCCACTTTCGTTGCTGGCTGTCCTTGGACCGACTGTCCGTCTTTGGCAAAGTGCATGAACGGATCATTCCATTCCATCCTGAATTTCCGTCGTTCTGCACCTTTTGTGGCTAAGACGATCGATGTATAGAGATTATGGGGCGGCTTTCGATCGGTAGACCGCCAATAGGAATCCCCATCCCCATATACCTCGTCAAGATGCGCAGCATGAAGCTTAACCATCATATTCATCCCATCCTGGCTCCATCCCGCATGGACAAGCATGGCATCGAATCCGACACCAAGCTCTACAAAATAAGGCCGTATACTGCGGACGGGTCCAATCTTGCCGGGCGCTTCACTCTGAAAAACACTTAAAAAACGTGTGATTTCACCTTCTGCCAATACCTCATATACAATATCAGCCTGATCTAGACCTGATTGCGGACGAGCAGCAGGAGTATTCTCAACCATAATCATAAAAGGGCGGTTTTCAACCTTTTTTGAGCTGGGCAGTCCAGTGAGAGCAAATGTATAAGGAAGAACCATAGGCTTGGGTGAGAGAGTAGGAGAAGGCGACAACTCCTGTGTCGGTGTGTTCAGGGTGGTCGGAGAGGTTTGTTGTGCTTCTTCTTGGTTGCACGCTGTGGCAACAGAAAGCAAGATGAAACAGCAGGTGGTCAGCAGCCCTTTTGTGAATAGATGTCGTTCATTTACATCTCTGCGGTACATTTCCATTCTCCTTTGTATGACGATAACGATGAATCTATTATAACAAGAAAGGAAGATAGATTTATACGATTTATATAAAGCAAAGGATATTCTTCTTATCCATACTCAGTCCATCCAATTAACACAAAAAGCTCAAGCATGGTTCGCTCGAGCTTTTTACAAAACCTTCGTAAGTATGCTTAATAGTTTTTTCAAATATAGGGATAGGATTACTGGTTAGGGAATGTCCCACTTGTTGCTCCTTCACTCGAAAAGATGCCTTGCTCACTACCGCCATGAGGATGCTTCGGATGTTTGGGATGACCAGGATGACCGCTGACTTTTGTTTCAAATTTAATGGGAACATGACTTAGCAGCTCTGGCTTTGAATAAGTTGGTTTATCCATTTGTTTTCACCTCCCTTCGTTGCATGAGGATGGGCTCCAAATAGAGAATCGAAGCCACAAAGCTATGACTTGGTAAATCATACTCAAGGAAATGGTACTGAAGAAACCGGAGGTAACGGGTCAAGGACCGCTTTTGCTTGCCACGGATGGCTGCATAATTCCACCAATGACCTGTTCTTTTTGAAAGAATTAGCGGTTTATGACTTTCTAGGTATGGGAATTGCCGATAGACGATGGATAATGTACTGGATATCCGCTTATAGGTTTGATGGGCTACCGAGTCACGGAACAATCTGTCATAGTCGATGCGATCACGACAAACAGTAATGAGTTGAATGATATCAATAAAATATTTTACTGAATCGAAGCCATGCTTCCAGCCATGCAGACAAATCATATAGAAGGTGTGGTAGTCCGAGAGCTCCATCACGTGGCTGTAGGGCTTCATAGGAAGAGCTTCTCGCCAAAGCTCCTCCACGTTAAAGCGGGAAGTGCCCTCCATCAGCAAGCCCCAATGTAATTCAACGGTCAAGGGATGGGTAGAACCAACAATCGGCTTGGAAAAGCTATGATGAAAATGAGAGCGGATATTTTCTTCCTCCCAGGTGAATCCAAGAGAGCGAATGCATTCCTCGGCCTGAGCTAATTCCGCTGCCTTAACTAGCAGGTCTATATCTGATGTTCCCCTGGCTCCGATATGGCCGAAATATTTGGTGGCCAAGTGAACGCCCTTTAAGGGGATAACGGTGATACTGGAATCATCAAAAGCTTTGAATATCTTCTCGTTTTCATATTGAATATAGAGGTTTAGGAGCATCGTCTCGTCATATTTCACCTTAAGTTGATTCCGAAAGGCCAGAGGGATGTCTTCAAGCTTATTTTGTTGTTTAAGCAAATGATAAAGCTGGGGTTCGATATGAAAATATTCGATATCCTCTTGTATGGTTTGAAGCGTATTCGGCTCAGTAGGCATGGGACTACCCGGGTCATAGATCGCATGAAGCAGGTTCCATATCATCCATGGTCTCTCCTCTCCGACATTTGCTGCAAGCGTTTCAAGTTCCGATACGCCCCCGGTCGTCCCGATAACTCTTCATGTCTACCCATTTGAACGATCTTGCCCCGCTCCAATACAACAATCAGGTCAGCATGCTGAATGGTTGAAAGCCTGTGTGCAATGATTATCGTCGTACGTTCAGCCATCAGGCGGTCCAGTGATCGCTTCACTTGGAACTCTGTTTCACTATCAAGTGCGGATGTTGCTTCATCAAGAAGCAGGATCGGTGCATCCCTGAGAATGGCACGTGCAATCGCAAGGCGCTGCCTTTGTCCCCCGGAAAGAGTAACACCTCGTTCACCAATTTGCGTGTCATAGCAGTCAGGCAGAGACATGATGTAATCATGTATATTGGCATGCATGGCGGCCTGTTCGATTCGTTGTTGAGAAGCATCGGGACGGGCAAGCAACAAATTTTCCCGAATGGAGCTGGAGAACAGGAAGGTTTCTTGAGCAACTAGAGCAATCGAGCTTCTAAGCTGTGAGGGTGCCAACTGGTCAATGGGCACACCATTGATACATATATAACCAGATTGTGGCTTATAGAATCCTTGCAACAGATGAAATAGTGTTGATTTCCCTGCTCCACTTGCTCCAACAACGGCAACAGTCTGACCTGCCGAAACGGTTAAGTTAAGACCTTCAATAATTGGCGTTTGGCCATCATAGCTAAAGCTGATATCCCGAAACTCAATGGATTTCTTACCAACTACGGAAATCGCCGCAGGCAGCTCCAAGCTTTCAACCGGTTCCCGGAACACAGTTGCTATTCGGTCTACCGCGGTAGAGGATTCCTGTATACCAATCCAGATTCCCGCTAAGCCGGTCAGTGGATATAGCAAATGGCTGGAGAGATTGACAAAAGCCATGAGGGAACCAATGGTTATCACTCGATGGGAGACGAAGTAAGCCCCAAGGCAAAAACTTATCAAAAACAGAATAGCTCCCGCCGCTTGACTTCCGCCGCGAATCCAACCTTGGAGAATCGTATATTTTTCCTGCAGCTTGTAAAGCTCCCCGTTCTTATCCGCATACTTGCGAAACCAAGTGTCCTCTACAGAGAAGGATCGAATGACGGAAAGCCCTTGCAGTGTTTCCGTAAGGAGTTTATTCAGGTTTCCGTAAGTGTCATGAATCGTTCTTGTTCTTCGACGTAAGACGAAGCCCATCATACCACCGGCTGTCATGGCAAAAGGGACAATGAGCAAGCCCATTAGAGCCATGCCCCAATGAATCTGAAACATATAGATGACGACTGCGATGAAAACAAGCGGGAGACGAATACACTGCATGAGTTTACTGCCAATCATGCCATTGATACTATGAATATCCTGGTTAAAATGAGTCATTAGCTCTCCAGAATGGAGCTGGTTTGTACGGCTGACCGGCAAAAGCATAATGTGTCGGAGCAATCGTTCCGTCAGTTCCTTTTTCACACCACTCGATGCACTAAATTCCAACCGGTTGGTAATAAAGTCTGAAGCGATGGTTAGCACGCTTAAAAGAACGCCAAAGGGAATGAGGAAGGTTAGCCGCTTGAACTGTTGTTGGACGGCCGCGTCCGTTATCTGGCCAAGAAACCAAGCAAAGGACAAGGTAAGCGCAATGTTCGTGAATACAAGGATGAGTAAGCCGATATAAGCTTTTCGCTGCTTCCTGATATAAGGGGCAAGAAGAGCGTAGGCTTTGCGAACACCGTCAACGGATAAGTGGGATTTAAGTAGCCCAATCATATCGCTGTACCTCGAGTGGCTTGCGCTTTTTTTCTCGAAAGGTAGCGATTGACTCCTCTGGATAAAAAGGGCAGGGTGACCATAGCCTTTGACCACAGAGCTATCCTAAGATCAGTCATCAGAATATCCTTTCTTGTTTTCCGAATGCTATATAAGACACCAAGTATTTGCTTAAATGAAATCGGTTCATCCATCCCCAAATTGGAATCCCCTTTGCATAAGTACAACTCTTTATCCTGTTGCTGGACAAAGGTATGTAGACGATGAGCGATTAATTCGCCTGATGAAGAGTGGAATAGGATAACATCGCCCTTACGAATCTTCTTATGCTGAACCTGATGGAACCGGCAGATATTGCCCTCTCGAATGAGCGGATACATACTGCTGCCATGTGCCGGGATCTCGATCCAGCCCTTCTTATGGATAATCTGCTCAACGAAGATAAATAAGGGGGCATCATTCTTTTGCTTCAATCAGACCACACTCCAATAGATCGAACAGAAACTCCGTGATATCCTGCTCGACAGAAAGCTCTGTGTCTCCATAGTGCTCTTGGACTGCAGCCGATAGTGTATGAACCGATTGAGCGGCACTTAGCTGTGACCAGCAAAACCCACCAACCTGACTGATTTTGGTGATCGTTAAGCTTTCGGGGTTTAGGATCATGGTTTCATCATCAAGGACAATGGTCTCGCAGCTGGATTTACGGATATAATGATTCACGAAGAGATCAACTCCCAAAAGCCAGGATTTTTTTGAAAATAGAGATCATACAGCGGCACGAGGTCCGCGACCTGCTTCAACATATGAATGATTGCCATCGTTTCCTTCGTAGAGGGATTCCAATAAAAGACTTTATCGATCATACGCAGCATTCCCTCCGACTTTGTCAGAGGCAAACGCTGATGCTGCTTCGCTTGATGAAGCAGATGAATACCGGTTAGCTTCCATACTTTAGATTCGTGATCCGCCAAATTCTGAATTTCACTTCGGAATGGCGAATGAAAGACGAAAACGCCACTTGGTCCAATCCGGAGGATGGTTGCCTCATCCGCAATGATACCTCTAGGAAGGGACATGGTCGCCGCGGTTGACTTGCCCGCGCCAGAATGTCCTGTAAACATAAAGCATCCGTCATTGTCAGCAACGCATGAGGAATGCATGAGGAGTCCCCATCGGTTGCGGACAATGAAGAGACTATATAAGTGCATGAATGCATGCTTCATTGCTAAAGAGTCATGAACTTTCATCGTTACTGTCCGATAATCCATATCTGTTTCAATAAGGTAATCTGTTCTTTGGTATTGAAGGGTATTAGCCTGTTTTATTTTTACAATATCGTAGTTAATAAATGGTGCGCCATATCCTTCGTCAAGGTGAACGCATAGGTTCGGCTCATGCCCTAAGCTGGTGAAGATACTCGGAAACGTCTCATGGAAAAGCGACTCGACGGCTCTTGTTGCAAATGAAATGCGGAGAATATGTTCTCCGATAATGATGTCTTTACTCATCATGCCATATCCTCTCTTAAAAAATTTGAAAGGTTGTTCCATATAACGAACAAAAAGGCTGCAAATGTTTCGTTATTGTTACTATAATTGCTTTTATTGAATAAATCAACTTTTGGGCTTTTCTGTTAGCCAACGGAATTTAGGCTTTATAGCCTTTGGATTTAAATTGGGTTTGTTCGCTATAAAGAAAATATTTGAAAAGATTCTATGCTATCGACTTCCTTAACTACAAAAAAGAAACGATATAAACGAATAGCTGCTCTTGCCAGAATATAAAAAAGATCGCACCCACTCAGCCATGATAGCTTAAGGGATGCGATCTATTATATTTTAGCTATTTAATGGATTTCATCTCAAATTCACTAAAGCTAAGACGATTAAGCTAAGCTTCTTCAACAATCTGAGAGGTTATTCCCTCTTTCTTACTTCCACCATACGTATATCCGTTTTAAATGTCCTTCCGCACCAACAGTGTACAGCACTCCACAATACTAGTCTGAGGAGATATATCTATCGGTTGGGTCCATTCCACGACGTACCTTTCGGCATAGAGAGCTTTACAGTCCTTTGCTAGTGTCGTCGGATTGCTGGAGATGTAGATAAGTTTAGTTGGCCCCACTGCGGTAACGGCGGAGAGCAGTGAAGGATCGCAGCCTGTCCGCGATGGATGAAGAACAATAATGTCAGGACGGATACCTTCCTGAAACCATTGTGGCAACAATTGCTCTGTTTGTCCTTCATAGAAGCGAGTGTTGGTCACATTGCTACGTATAGCGTTTTCTCGTGCATCTGCAACTTGAGCGGACACACTTTCGACCCCACGCACTTCGCGTGCTTTAGAGGCTAGGGTTAGGCCGAATGTTCCTGTTCCGCAGGCCGTATCGATCACAAGCTCTCGCCCAGTGAGAGCGGCAGCCTCTGTGACAACATCATAAAGCTTGATCGATTGTTCAAAATTGGCCAACTCTTGATCTTGTGCAGAATGAGAAAGCATAAGATTTCCAAACTGTTCGTCTAGTTTATGACGGCCCCACAACTGGTTGGTTTTCACTCCAAAGATTAAAGGGGTATCCGTTGAGTTTACATTCTGGGAAATTCCAACTACTAGAGGAAGCGCGCGACGAATGTCTTGCACAATACTTCTCCAATCAGGCAGCTTATCGACTCCAGTGATGAGCGTAAGCAGAATCGTACCGCTTTCTGGCGAGCGTCGAGCTGCAATGGAGCGGATGACACCTTGTTTGGTCCGATCATTATATACATCAATTCCGTTCCGCTCAAGGGTATCCCGCACGACCTGAATTGTGCGATTAATATCTGGATGCTGAATCGGGCAGTTTGATGTATCCACGATCCGTCCAGCAGCATAAATCCCAGCGATTAATTTAGAGTCGGAGGAGGCGACCTGAACCTGTACATAGTTGCGATAAGCCCAAGGTATGGTCATTCCCAGGATAGGGCGAACGGGAGATTCTTTGAGACCCGAATAAGGAGCGAAGGCTTCGCGTACTAATGATTCCTTCGTCTTCAGCTGCTCAGGATAGTCCATGTGCGAAAGCTTGCAGCTGCCGCATTCTTCGTAAACGGAGCAGGCTGG
>JACMJI010000273.1 GCA_014380705.1 Gorillibacterium sp.
AAGTAAAGGGATATCAAAGGTAAGCTCAACCTTCTCGCCTTGCATACTGGTAATCACGACGTCAACAAACCCATCCTTCATCTGAGCGGTTTGTGGTTGTCCGTTCAATGCCAACTGGACGGAATCTGCTGGAGCCCAAGATGGGACGAAGAGCCGGATCGTCTTAGGCTCTGTAATCGTCGAGTGGAGGATATCCAGCATGACTTGTCCGCGGAGCGGATATGTGGTGGACTGCTTGAGTAGAAGCTCGCCATCTGGAAGCTGCAAGCGGACCGTGCTGTCAAAGTAAAACGGGATCGTAATGATCGAATCATCCGATACATAATAGCTTGACTTGACCGCCCAAGCAAGTCCCTCTGCTCCCCGCATCGTGCAGCACCAGTATGCCTCATAGAGGAAGCTGTGCAGATGTGGCGTTTCGGCCCCGCTGCAAACATCACAACCGAAGCCCCCGTTCTCTCTTTGGGCGTGGGCAATTCCATTGAAATAGATGTTATGTGCATCTTCAAGATAAGCAGCTTCACCCGTTAGCTGCCAAAGCTGGATGGCAATCAGGAAGGAGTCGACAATCGCACAGGGCTCCGTCCACTGCGGTCTGCGGAACCAGTTATAGTTAGCAAAGTTTTCTGTCATTCCTTGTTCTTTGTAGAGTTTGTAGATGCGCTTGGCTGCATCCAGATACTTATCATTCTTATTCATACCGTGAAATCGGAGAATTCCTCTCGTTGCCGATAACGTAGCATGGGTTTGCGCTGAAATACCAATCAGATCAATGCCAAGGAAAACTGAAATCATCTCTTCGATCAGTTCCTTAAGCTCAGGCCATTGTAGCAGCTCGTAGGCATGCGTTGCCCCATCCAGCATAATAAAAGCACAGCCGATATCCGTAGACAAATACCAGCCCTTTACCTGCCTGCCTACCAGTGTGCCGGATGCCTCACCTTCGAAGACCCGATCCTTTGGATCAAGAGGGTAAGAGTCATAGCGTCCTTTTGTTGGGAGAAGCAGGTTGCGCACAACCTGCTCAAGCATATTTAAGGATCTCTCGTCTTTCATCCATGTGTAGTGCTCCGCCAGGCCCCGCAGGAACCAGCTGTTCGAGGACAGCTGCTGCTCATCGGTAACGCCATTGGGGTAGATTTGGCCAAAATATCCTTGCTCATTCATCCAACCGGGAAGCCTGTTCAGAATTTCTTCCAAATATTTCGGGCGGCTGTGTCCCGCCTGGGCAGCCAATACCAGGGCTAATATCGTTCTTCCCTCATTGTCTCCCGGCCAGTCATAAGGCTCGGGTCGATATACCTGATCTGGCTGATATTCTTCACGCTCCAAACGATGGAAATTGTCAATCACACGTTGATACAAGTCACCACTCGGGAAAATGTTATTATATTTCATTGTCTGCATTGTGATTCTCCTTAACCTCTTCTATTTGTTTTAGGTTGTTGCAGCCATTTTGAGAATTAAGATGGTGAGGCATCATCCAGCACAAGCACCCAGTCATTACCGATTCCTGAGCTGGGTGGGGCAAACCGTGTTATTCCCTGATTCTCAAATGTTCCAATGTACGTCTGTTCTCCCGTTCTCGGTTCCATCCAGTTTGCACTGACTTGCTCGCCAGAAATGCGACCCATACGAACATCGAAGGCTTGACCCGTAGGCGTATAAATGAATGCATAGTTTCCGCCGCGAGTAGCACGAATATGATCTGCACCTAGCAACGGATCAAGGATAAGCTCCTGATCAGGCACCCTTGATAGGAAGGACCGCGATTCGATCAAATTCCGCAGATGCATCATCTGGAATGCCCCTGGAGCATCGATTGCTTCCTGCCAGGTAATATGTGCTCCACTATAGCTGAATCGGCCCGGCTCATAGAACTGCCAAAGGCTAGTATGGCCATACGTGTGGCCGTGAGCCCCTGCAAAAACAGCCCAGTAAGCAGCTTGGCGAGCATCAAAATCATCAAAGTAGCCGTTCCTGTCATCCCAGCCTATGGAATGACCTTCATACCGAGGCTCACCGTCGAAGGTAGGCCGCGGTGGATACGTATGATAATCTCTCGCAATCATATTGTAATTATCCAGATGCCGATACTGATGACCGGATTGATTCGTGTGGTAATCAAGCCAATCCTCGTGCTGAAACCATATGGCTGACGAATAATTGCCCATTGGATGATACGAAATCAGATGGCGACCGCCATCCCCTTCCTTCAGTCCGTAAGCCATTTCTCTCCACGTAGACAATTTACCATCCGGATTGCGGTCACCGCCTAATATCCAGATGATATTGTCATTGTCCCGATAACGGCTGCCTACGATGCGACCGAAAGCCCTGGCGTTGCTCTCATTGAAGATTTCAGGCCCCTTCGCAAACGGGTTGCCCATGGTCACTTTGTCACCCCAAGTAGGTACCAAACCTACATGCAAGCCTAAAGCAGCAGCGCGGTTCACAACAAAATCTACATGCTGCCAATAATCGTCGCCGCCTTCGTGGAGTGCAGGCAAAGTGGGATCAAAGTCTCCGCTGTCATTCGTGAGCAAGGGAACATGTCCGTATGCATTAGGTTTCCTTAATCCGTCCATTTCTGCCAAGATGACCGTTTGAATTACGGTAAAGCCTTGGGCAGCTCGTTTCCGCAAATAGAGCTCAATCTCTTCTCTCGTAAGTAAATGGATCATTTCCCATGCGGTATCTCCCAGCCAAAAGAAAGGGGTTCCGTCATCATGGATTAGAAATCGTTTATTGTCACTTATTTTAAGCATAGTCATTCACCCTCCTTAATTGTTCAATAATTACTGCTTAAAGATATAAACCTGCTCCATAATCCCATAGGGGACAAGCGCATAATCTAAAGTATATAAATGCTCTTCGGGACGAAAGGCGCTTGGTGATGTCCACGAGTCCCATTGATCCTTCTTGTGGAGTGGACCCAGTAGGTTTCGCGGGCTTCCCGCAAGCTCAAGCTCGATCATGTTCTCGCCATCGTTTAAGAAGGCGGTCAGATCGAGCCCATTGGCAGCCCGCCAAGGGATATAGCCTACGGTGGCGCCATTGACGCGAACCTCCACATTCACGGCATGCACTTTGACAAGATTCAATAGGAACCTTGTCCCGGCTGTCAACTCACAGTGAACCGTGAAATGGTATACCATGCTTCCAGCATAATGGAAGTATCCTTGCAAACACCAATCACCCGTACGAAGACGTTCCGGCTCTTTAACAATCTGCCGTGCCGTATCGACCGCAAAATCTCCAATGATATAGATCGACTCAAGCTCCGTATGATTCATGTACCGGCATTGTAATACAATTTCATTCGTTCCCAGCTTGAGCAGGCCTTCAATCGAAATTTTTACAAAGCTGGGGTCGAGGTACCAGCCATCCGCAAGGGAGGCTATCGGAGTACCGTTGCACAAGATCTCGAATGCCTCAGGTGTTTCAATCACCAAGTAAATAGGACCTTGTGGAACGTTCTCTACCTGAAGATTGTAAGCAAGCTCTACGGGAACGCCGTCATGAGGGTGTGGCTCATAAATCCATTTGTACCGTTGCTCCCCCCCCTTATAGAAATCATAACGGGAACGAATCTGATCCTGCACGCGCAAAATGTCCGTCAACTCGGACCAAGCGCCTCCTTGTATTCGATAGCGGCATTGATCGAGTACCAATGCGTTAGGCTGCGTTCGGGTAAAAGCTGCAGTCGGCCCAAGTACAGCATAAGGCTGAAGCTTACCCCCGACCTTCATCTCACTGCTAGCGAAGCTTTGCGGACCGCTTAACACTCTAGTTGGCTGCTTTCGAATAACGTACAGTCTGGAAGCGACCGGTAAAAAGTCTGCTGTAAATTGTATGCCGTCTACGCCTAACATTTGGCTAACTTCCTTGATGTCCCCGGTAAGCGGATCCCATTCTTCCACGATACCAGTCACAGGT
>JACMJI010000274.1 GCA_014380705.1 Gorillibacterium sp.
GACCAAACAAATTGAAGAAGCACTTGATTTGGTTGCTGTAAATATGGAAGAGGAGAATCGAGAATTGATTCGCTCCATAGCTCAGATAAAGCATGAATTCGAACGCAGAAATGAGAATTCTGAGAAAAGAATCTTAGTTCTTGAGAAGCGGATTGACGATCAATCAGCAGAACTTCGAAACGTACTGATGCTCGATTTGCAAAAAGAAATTGAGAGAAGCTTAAATAGTATGGGTTCCGTTCTTCAACAGCATAGGACAAATACTGATGCTATATTGGGATCTGAAGACACTGAATATTTGGAAGTAAACCCTCAGGGTCTCAAACTACGTTATCATGAGCTTTTTCTTCTTTATCAACAAGGGAAATCCATCGAGCAGATTGCCAAAAAGTTAGGAATTAACAAAGGAGAAACAGCACTGATCATCCAACTGGCTAAACAGGAGGAGGAGGGACGTGCTTAAAAGCAGAAAATATTTAGGAGGACTAGGTTCCGGGCTTATTATTGGTGCAATACTAGTTCAACTGGCCCATATTGGTGTACAAACAGATCAGCAGTCTATAACCACACCTATACCCAAATCAATTGAAAATGCTGAATCATTAACTTTTAAACAGCTGCAGAAAGAAGCTATAAGGCTGGATAGTGTGCTGTTGACTAAGGAACAGTATAAGAATTTACTGGCTGTTAAAGCAGGACCATCTACATCTGCAACGGCAAGTACACAGCCAGATGGCAGACCAAACCTTATTTACATCTACATCTATCAAGGGATGAATTCTGACTCCGTTGAAGAATATTTATATTTGGCAGGCATTATAAATGATCGTGTTGCTTTTCGAGATAAAATACGTAGCAAAGGTTTAACTGATAAACTCAAAGCTAATCTCTATTCTTTCACCTCGGGCATGGATTTGGACAAGGTTATAGATAAATTAACAGGTAACAAACCTTAGCCTATCTCTCCAAAATAGAAAATTGGGTTGCAATGTATATTATTATTATGGTATATTAGATAGCGGTGTCAAGAACACACACGTCGCTGAAGTTTGTACGGAGGTGCTGCCTGATGGCAGTCCCGGACAAAGATGCAAGGGGCGGAGGATAAAATAAACCAAAATTGAGGAGGTGTGGAGATGGCAGTTATCTCCATGAAACAACTTCTAGAAGCAGGGGTACACTTCGGTCACCAAACCCGTCGCTGGAACCCGAAAATGGACAAGTACATCTTCACCGAAAGAAACGGTATTTACATCATTGACCTTCAAAAAACGGTCAAAAAAGTTGAAGAAGCTTATAACTTCATCAAAAGTGTAGCCGCTGACGGTGGAACGTTCCTGTTTGTTGGAACAAAGAAACAAGCTCAGGATTCTGTTAAAGAAGAAGCTGAACGTTGTGGAATGTTCTATATTAACCAACGGTGGTTGGGTGGAACTCTAACTAACTTTGAGACGATTCAAAAACGTATTTTTAGTTTGAAAGAACTTGAGAAATGGGAAGAGGACGGCACGTTCGAAGTCCTTCCTAAGAAAGAAGTTATTATACTCCGTAAGGAGAAAGACCGCTTGGAGAAATTCCTCGGCGGCATTAGTGGAATGAAGAGCCTGCCTAGCGCACTGTTCATTATCGATCCTCGTAAAGAGCGTATCGCTGTTGCAGAAGCTCGCAAACTCGGTATCCCAATCGTTGGTATCGTTGATACGAACTGTGATCCGGATGAAATCGATTATGTAATTCCAGGTAATGATGACGCGATTCGCGCCGTTAAACTCTTGACGTCCAAGGTTGCGGACGCAATTGTTGAAGCCCACCAAGGCGAACAAACGACAGCATAAGCTTTAAAATAGAGGGTGGGTTGAAGGTCTTTGAACCGACTACCCGCCCTTTAATTTACATTAAAATAGTTACCCAAAATTGTCGGCAATGAAAAAGAGGGACCATAATATACAGGGGGTTATTACTCATGGCAGCAGTAACAGCAGCAGCAGTTAAAGAATTGCGTGAGAAAACAGCAGCAGGAATGCTCGATTGTAAGAATGCATTGGTAGAAGCAGATGGTGATTTGGTTAAAGCAGCAGAACTCCTGCGCGAAAAAGGATTGGCATCTGCAGCTAAGAAAGCGGGACGTATTGCAACTGAAGGTGCTGTAGGCTCTTATATCCACGGGGGCGGCCGTATTGGTGTTCTTGTTGAAATCAACTGTGAAACAGACTTTGTAACGAAAACAGAACAATTTCAATCCATTGTTAAGGATATTGCGTTGCAAATTTCCGCTACAAACCCACGTTATATTCGCCGTGAAGAAGTTCCTCAAGCAGATTTGGATAAGGAACGCGAAATTCTTCGCAATCAGGCATTAAACGAAGGCAAGCCAGAGAAAATTGTTGATAAGATGGTTGAAGGTCGACTGAACAAGTTTTACGAAGAGTTTTGCTTAATGGAACAGCCTTTCATCAAGGATTCCGACAAAACGGTTGCACAATTCCTTAATGAAAAAATCGGCACAATTGGTGAAAACATTACGGTACGTCGTTTCGCTCGTTTTGAGCTCGGTGAAGGACTAGAGAAGAAACAAGACAACTTCGTAGAAGAAGTTATGGCCCAAGCAAAATTGTAATAAGTACTTTAATTAGGAAAGGGGCACTTGCGTGTTCCTTTCTTTCTAAAATAATACAAATCAGAAATTAAACTTGTCCGCTGATCTCCAGAGGTAAATCTGCTAACAGCATGAAGGATAAGTTAAATACAAGGGTTAGCCCAAAGTTGATGGATCGTTCCTTTAGTGGACACCGGCTTTTGGGTGCCCGTATGGAGGTAAGCTTGTTGGAACAACCTATATTTAAACGAATTATACTGAAGCTAAGCGGCGAGGCACTCGCTGGACAACTGGGGTATGGTATTGACTCTCAGACCATCCTGTCGATTGCCAAGCAGGTAAAGAGTATTCATGAGCTTGGAGTAGAAGTTGCTGTAGTTTGCGGAGGCGGCAATATCTGGCGTGGAATTGCAGGTAGCGCCAAAGGAATCGATCGGGCAACAGCTGACTACATGGGAATGCTTGCTACTGTCATGAATTCGCTCGCCCTTCAGGATGCTCTGGAGAACGTTGGTGTCCCGACCCGAGTTCAAAGCTCCATCTCCATGCAACAGATTGCTGAACCTTATATTAGACGTAGAGCAATACGTCACTTGGAAAAAGGCCGTGTGGTTATTTTTGCAGCAGGTACAGGTAATCCCTACTTCTCTACGGATACGACTGCAGCACTTCGAGCAGCAGAAATTGAAGCCGAGGTTATCCTTATGGCTAAGAATAAAGTAGATGGGGTCTATTCAGCGGATCCTTTCAAGGACGAAACCGCAGTCAAGTTTGTTACCCTTACTTATATGGACGTACTTAATAAAAACTTAGGTGTTATGGACTCCACAGCAGCTTCCCTTTGTATGGATAACCATATTCCGCTAATTATTTTCTCGATTTCGGAGGAAGGCAACATCAAACGTGTGGTGCTGGGTGAGAAGATTGGAACAATAATAAGAGGGAGTGTCGAGTAATGCCGCAATCCGTTAAGAAAAGTGCGGAAGATCGCATGGAAAAAGCAATGGGAGCTCTTAGGAGAGACTTGGCTAGCCTTCGCGCGGGTAAAGCTACGCCATCAATGCTCGATCGTATCCAAATTGAGTATTATGGTGCGCCGACTCCAGTAGCCCAAATGGCAGGAATCACTACACCGGACTCCCGTACACTGATTATTCAACCTTGGGATAAATCAACGTTGTCACTCATTGAGAAAGCCATTATGAAATCGGATCTTGGTCTTAACCCTTCGAATGATGGAGTTGTCATTCGTATTACGATACCCGCTCTTACAGAAGAGCGCCGTGCTGAGATGGTTAAGCTAACCAAACGTTTTGGTGAAGAAGCCAAGGTAGCCGTTCGCAACATTCGTCGCGATGCCAATGAAGAAGTGAAAAAGTTAGAGAAAACAGCAGGATTTTCTGAGGATGAGACTCGTCGCCATCAGGAAGATATCCAAAAACTCACCGATAAGTATATCGGTGAAGTTGATAGAATACTTACTGGCAAAGAAAAAGAAATCATGGAAGTATAATCATACACAAAAGGTCTATGAAATGGGTTCTAACTCATTCTTATGACCTTTGTTCTATGCTGCTAAACCATGCCAAAGGCGTTTTCAACCCCTGCATGAAGGAGGGTGGAAACGCCTTATTCGTAAATAGCTAGGCCAGACCGAAAACGGCAGACAAGCGTTTTACATGCTGTCTTGGAGGAATTGTATGTTCCATATATGGAAAAGGAAAACTCAAAACTCTATTCTCGAGCCGTCAGGGCGACCTGAAACTGATAATATTCCAAAGCATGTTGCCATTATTATGGATGGAAACGGACGCTGGGCCAAGAAGCGCGGGTTACCTCGGATAGCAGGGCATCATGCAGGTATGAAAACCGTTAAGCGTGTTACTATTGCAGCCAATGATATTGGTGTTGAGGTGCTGACTCTCTATGCTTTCTCAACAGAAAACTGGTCGCGTCCTCAAGAAGAAGTAGATTATCTTATGAAGCTTCCTCAGGAATTTCTCAAAATCGAGCTAAATGAGCTGGTTGATAAGAATGTCCAGGTACGAATGACGGGGTGGCGCGAGGGCTTGCCAGCACATACCCTTCAGGCTTTGGATGAAGCGGAAGCCAAAACGAAGAATAATACAGGACTTATTCTTAATTTCGCCCTTAACTACGGAAGTCGCAGAGAGATAGCTGATGCAGCGAGATCGCTTGCAGAGGATGCTCTAAATGGTATGATTTCATTAGGTGACATTACAGAAGAACGTCTTGCTAGCAAAATGCTCACAGCCAGTATGCCTGACCCCGATCTACTTATTCGAACGAGTGGCGAACTTCGGCTCAGCAATTTCATGCTTTGGCAGCTTGCCTATACAGAGTTTTGGTTTTCGCCTAAGTTCTGGCCTGAATTTACTGATCAGAACTTCTATGATGCAATCCGGGAATATCAACAACGTACACGTAGGTATGGTGGGTTGAAGTGACCTGGAATGGAGGAAGAGACGAGTGCTTACACGTATTATAACAGGCGTCCTGGCGGGCGCCGTTTTTATCGGAATCCTGCTGCTTGGTGGTTATTGGTTTGCAGGTCTCGTTACATTAATGGCCCTTGTTGGTTATGATGAGTATCTTCGGATGAATAAGATTAACAGAGTAACGGGTGCTGCGGTTGTTGGTGTTGCTGGTTTAGTCCTTTTCCTTGCTCCTGCATTTGGTTGGGATGCTAGCGCAATGAAGCCAATTCAGCTAGAACAACTTCTTTGGTACTTGCTATTCCTTTTGCTTGCCGTGACCGTAACAACCAAGAACCGTACTACCATTGACCATGCGAGTCTTTTATTGCTTGGTGTCGTTTATTTAGGAATCGGTTATCGTTATATGATCGAGACACGACTATCTGGAGAGAATGGACTATTCTGGACCTTGTTCGTCTTTCTATGTATCTGGGCATCGGATGCGGGTGCTTATTTCACAGGCAGCTTGATCAATAAGGGGAAGCTATGGACAACCTCCAAGCTATGGCCAGCTATTAGCCCGAACAAAACCATTGAAGGAGCTATAGGCGGCATTTTGCTCGCAGTCTTAACAGCAATTAGCTTCCATCTTGTAAGCCCCGAGCTTGTTAGCCTTGAACGGGCGATTGTGATTGGTGTAATTATCGCCATTGTTGGAACACTTGGGGACTTAATGCAATCCGCTTATAAGCGAGTAAAGGGAATCAAGGATACCGGGGCTATTTTGCCAGGACATGGTGGGATTCTAGATCGAACGGATAGTTGGTTGATTGTTTTTCCGTTTCTTCATCTAATGGGATTGATCTGAGGTGAATAGGATGAAAAAAATTGCTATACTCGGCTCGACAGGCTCGATAGGTACACAAACCTTGGATGTTATTGCCCATGATAACGAACGTTACAGTGTAGAAGCTCTAGCTGCGGGTCATAATATTGAGCTGCTGCTTAAACAGATTGAGCAATTTCGACCGAAGGTCGTATCTGTACATACCAAAGAACACGCTGAACAAATCAAGCAACGAACAAAAGGCGACATCCAGGTACGCTGGGGAGCAGAGGGATTGCTTGCGGCGGCTACGCAAACAGATGCTGAGCTTGTCGTTACTGCTGTTGTTGGCAGTATGGGACTCGGTTCCACGCTCGCAGCGATTAAGGCAGGTAAACATATTGGTTTAGCAAACAAAGAGACACTCGTAAGCGGTGGTCATTTGGTCGTGGAGGCAGCGGCCAAACACGGCGTTCGCTTACTACCTATTGATAGTGAGCATTCCGCTATTTACCAATGCTTGAATGGGGAACAGCAAAAAGCGATTAAAACGATCATTCTCACCGCCTCTGGAGGTTCCTTTCGCGAGAAAACGCGGGATCAATTAAAGGGTGTTACGGTGGAACAAGCATTAAAGCATCCCAACTGGTCAATGGGGGCGAAGATTACCATTGATTCCGCGACAATGGCAAATAAAGGACTCGAGGTTATTGAAGCTCGCTGGCTATTTGGAGCGGATTACGACCATATTCGTGTATTGCTTCATCCAGAGAGTGTCATCCACTCCATGGTGGAGTTTATCGATAACAGCGTGATTGCCCAATTAGGAAACCCTGATATGCGGGTCCCGATTCAATATGCTCTAACCTATCCCGAACGGTATCCAACTCCCACTTCGCCGCTCAATTTAGCTCAAATCGGGAGCTTACATTTTAGTGAAATGGATTTAACGCGTTATCCCTGTCTAGCTATGGCTTATGAATGTGGTAGATTAGGAGGAACTGCTCCAACCGTATTCAATGCCGCCAACGAGATGGCAGTGGCTCGTTTTCTTCGCAGTGAAATTTCCTTCCTTGGGATTGAAGAGATCATTGCTGAGACGATAGAGCAGCATAAAGTAACAGCGGTTCATTCATTAGAAGACATTCTGGAAGCAGATCGCTCAGCACGACTTGTAGCTTCAACGATACTTCCGCACTCAAATTGAGGCTCATTACTTAATAAGAATGTTCAAAAAGCGAACAATCCAGCATATTCTTTCGTATGAGGCGACCAGCTTGTATTGATCTTTGCAATCATGTTAATCTTAGTACAAAGCTGTGGTTTATAATAGTTAGTCGCTAAAGTTAGAAACGAAGGAGGAGTGAATTTTTGAACTCTTTACAAATTGGCCTACAAATCGTGCTCATGTTCTTTGTTCTGGTATCGCTTCATGAGTTCGGACATTTATTTTTTGCCAAGCGGGCAGGGATTCTGGTCAGGGAATTTGCTATTGGCTTCGGACCGAAGCTGTTTTCTTATAAGAAGGGTGAAACTAGGTATACCTTGCGACTTCTTCCTATTGGTGGCTTTGCCCGAATGGCAGGAGAGGATCCGGAAATTACACAGCTTGCTACGGGACAAACCGTAGGACTTCGAATACAAGATGGTCAAGTTATTTCTGTTTACAGTGACCGTTTTGAACGATTGCCCGGGATTGTGATTGGCAATATCGAGGATTTCAATCTGGAGAAGACCCTGTTTATGCAGATTCTAGTCGATGGTGAAAGCCATCGGTTTACTGTACATCCGCAAGCGTCCGTTGTGCAACACGGTCAGGAGACACAAATTGCTCCTTTAGATCGTCAATTTGGCAGTAAAACCGTTCTGCAGCGGGCACTTACTATTTTTGCTGGTCCAGTAATGAATGTGCTGCTTGCTTTTGTGCTTTTCCTTATCTATGCCTTCGCTGCAGGTGTGCCTACCAGTGTTAAACTAGGTACGATTTTACCCAATTCCCCCGCTGCCCAAGCAGGTTTGAAGCTTGGTGATATTATTAAGACAGCTAACGGTGAGGTTATCGGGACGAACACAGACCGACTCATTAAAATTATTCAAGGCTCAAACGGCAAGTCTGTCTTATTGATCCTTGAACGAAATCGCGAGGAAATTCAGAAGGAATTGGTACCTGTCGAGATGGAGGGTACGGTTCGTATCGGTACAGATCTTGGCTATGCCACGCGCTCTGCTAAAGTTGGCGAGGCAATTAACAGTGCATGGGATGATACCGTCTACATGACTGAGCAAATCCTCATTGGCTTTAAGAGGTTGGTAACGGGTGATTTCAAAATGGACGATCTTGCCGGACCTGTAGGTACGGTTAAATTTACTGCCCAAATTGCCGCAGCTGGGATTGCTCCAATGATTCGCTGGTCAGCACTACTTAGCTTATATTTAGCTATATTCAACCTGCTACCCATTCCTGCCTTGGATGGGAGCCGCCTTGTGTTCTTAGGCATTGAAGCGGTTCGAGGCAAACCGGTAGATCCTAATCGAGAAAGTTTAGTTCATTTTGTAGGATTTGCTCTATTGATGCTTCTGATGATCGCTGTAACCTACAACGATATCCTTAGCCTTTTTCAGGGCTAGCCATTAACTATTGATCCGGAGGTCACCATGTCTAAAGAAAACGACAAACAATTTGTTAAAGAGATTAC
>JACMJI010000275.1 GCA_014380705.1 Gorillibacterium sp.
ATCCCAACGGATCAGTTCGTCAGCAAATGCATCGGCATAATCACTGACCAAGCACATGTAATAACTGTCTTCTGTTTCCCAAACAGGCCGTGGGGTTACCAAGCTTCCCCCTCGTGCCATAATATCGTTTGAGCATTTCTTGGCCATCTGACTGGATAATGCAGCAGAGGTTGGTTCAAACCAAAGGCCCAGCTTCATCCCGTAAGCATCAAGCCTTTCTTTGACAACCCGCATTCCATCTGGAAACCGTGCTTGACTAACCCGCCAATCACCTGTTTTCTCGAACCATCCCGCATCAATAACGAACACTTCTACTCCCATTTCATGCGCGGTCTCTATTTCTTGCAGTACTCTAGCTTGATTCATGGCATCGAGAAATTTCCCTTTATACCAATGCTTCGTCCGCTCCTGTAAATTCCAAGTATTATAGAAAATGTAGGGTTTACGACTTTCTAGATTATTACTCATATCCTCCAATATAAACCGGCGATAATGCTCGGCCAGTTGATCTTCATTCCCTTCAATGGCGGCTAACTCAAACCACACCGTCTCAAATACCCGCTCTTTGTTCAGGCTTTGGCGATTCAAATAATTGCCTTTAACCGCGCTCAGCAGTGCTTCTCTATTGGGTAGCAGCCGGAATTCAATAAAGGCATCCGGAACCTGAGAACCGTGTTCATATGCGGCTAGCAGACTGTGATTACCATCAGTACCCACAAGCATTGGACCCATTACATTGCGCTCATTTATAAAATCTTTGGGTCTCAAAGGTAATTCGGATAGACAGAAGCTGTGCACCATATCAATAAATTCAGAGAATCTGACTTCTTTCACTTGGGGGAATTCTGCAAAAGATAGTTTAAAATAACATAAACGATCCTTACCCGAGCTTTTAGTCAGCTTTTGACCTGAACGGCTCCAAATCTGGTATTGAAACCGGACTACCGGATTATCTGGAGCTACACGTAAGGTAATTCCTAGGGTCAAGGCGTCGTCTAGAATACTTACCCCTTCTAATCTGTATTCTGTGCTTCCATTTCTTAGTGAAATGGGATCCGACGCCATCCGAATGTCGGCAAGCTGCAGCAACATATCTTTTCCATCGATTTCTACAGTCGGTACAGTCAGCGAATAAGTCTTACCGCTGCTCTTAACCTTATAGATCAATAAATTATCCGAATGCGTACATAATTGAATCTCCATTGTCTTATTCTCAATTTGTATTTCCTCAGACTTCATGATGAATCTGGAGCCACCTCTCTGATTTGATTAATAGGATTACGATGATATAAAACCTCGATATTAAGGTATCATGTGCAACTAATTGGGGGTAGAGAAGGATTTGGTCATTCGTATTGTTATATGGTGCAAAAAGACCTGAGGAGATCCCTCAGGTCTGTTGAAAGCTTTTGAATTTATAATAGTTTACAAATAAACTCGCTAGAACTTATCATTTTACCACGTGAACCTCGACCCCAGCATCTCGCAACGGCTTCAAGGACACCTCTGGAGCCTCCGAATCCGTGATCAGAATGTCAATGTCTCTCATCGCAAATGTCGTCAGTAAAGAAACATGGCTAAATTTGGCTGAGTCGATCAGCATTATTTTTTTTCGGGCGGATTGAGCCATCGCCAGCTTAACCTGACGCTCCATCGGATTTGGGTCCGTAAAGCCTGTTTCAGGTGTAAACCCGCTCGCGGAGAAGAAGGCATATTGCGCATGGATTTGGGAAAAAAACTGTTCTGCAATGGGTCCGACAAAGGTATTCGACATTTCTCTCAGGATTCCGCCGCAGCCAAGAACGGTACAGGTAGAAACAATACTTCGGAGAACTGCTAACGTATTTAATCCATTCGTGGCGACGGTCAGATTGTAGAACTCCAACAAGTAATTCGCCATAACGGATACCGTTGTCCCACCCTCCATGATGATAACCCCATTATCCTGTACAAAGTGCTTAACCGCGTAGTCAGCGAGCTTTTCCTTGATTGGTTGGCGGGATTCTCTTTTTTCTTCAAAAGCTGGCTCGACAAGTCTTGGGGAAGAAACCGAAATTGCTCCTCCATGTGTACGTTGGACAAAGCCCTCTTCTTCCAGTTGCTTGAGGTCACGCCGTACCGTCATTTCAGAAACATTCAGAATCTCACTCATCTCCGGTATGGAACAGCTGCCTTTTTTCGAAACAAATTTAATTAGTGCATGCCTGCGTTCCAAAGGCAACATGAAGAACACTCCATTCTCAGGTAAAGACTTTAGACAAAAATATACCACACGGCAATTGATACCCGCAATCGTATCGGGTTACGCTTCTATCTATTTCGGGGCGAATTGCGGTACAAGCGTGGGTTTCCCGTCTTGGTCCACGACCCGCATGCTGAAGCCTTCTTTCTGAATAGTGGAATAGTCATGTCCAGCGTCTGAAGGCCAGCACGCGCCGACGACAAGACGAGTTTCTCCGGTATTAACAAGTCGGTGAGCAGTGTGGCCAGCGATAAAATGAAGACTTCCGGGAAATACTTTCTCCGCCCGGCATTCCCGCGATTCATCCATCAGGAGAAGAAAACCGTCCCCGGATATTCCCCAGTAATATTCAGCGCAATTTCGCTTTTGGTGATAATGCCCTTTGGTCATAAAATACTCGTTGCCAACCTTACCCGGAAGCACATGACTCACCCCAAAGAACAAGCCGCCTTCAACTTCTCCGCACGAGTCATGCATCTGAACCTCGTAAACCATCTGCTCAGGGTCCATTAGTGAACGCTCTTCCTCGTTCAGAAACACCCCGGATAACTCACCAAGGACACGAGATGATCTAACGACATTCTCTCCGGTCAGCTTTCCTAGGAGCGAATCAAAAATAGTGGTTTCTTGCAGCATGCTGTTTATCTCCTTTTCGTAAAGAATAGTCAAGGCAGGAAGTTATGCCAAATGTTGATTGCAAGCTCAGGTTTGGATACCCATTGGAATCGGTCAGGATCGGTTTCGAACTGTTTATAAATAGGAACACCTTTTTCGATTCCTAAGGATTCATAAGACTCCGGCCGCTTAATGATCAGTTCCCGATATTCATAGCTAACATTGTGCATCCAATTTAATTCCTCATCTGTACCCAGAAGCGGGTACCATGCCAGACCTTGATGTCCGCGCACTTCTTTATATTCGAAGCCGTATTCACGGTCACACCACGCCCCAAAGGTTAATGCTTCCTTTGGATCTGCACTAATTGTTGCATGGGCCCAACTGGGAGGAACGATGACAACATCCCCTGGTTCGGCCACGACGGCGAAGCATCGACCCGGGTCATCCTTTGCCGTTTCTTGCATATAAATCACCGCACGACCGGACCAAATTTCATAAAGCTCAGGCGGAGACCATCCGCTATGGGTTGAGATCCGGTGAATATGCCCTTGACTGCGAATCGGTTCATCACCTAATCGGCCTGATGCATAGGTGACGACTCCAAACAGAAGCATCCGGCGCTCCAATTCGGCCTTGTGTATTTTCTTTCCCACATCCATAGCAATGGCGTAAACAGTCTCAGGTCCACTGCATTCTGGATTTCGCAAGCTGCTTCTAATCGCATCTAAGGTGCGTGATTCGACTTGTGGACCAAAGACGTCTGTCCCATATTGAAAACCAAGCGGGTTGCTTTGGGGTTGAATATCAAAGCCAGGATTAAACAAAGTCATATTTATTTCCCCTCTCCAGTAAATGAGACAGACCGAGAAGTACCGAAGCATTCGGGTCCTCCGCTACCAGGAATCGCACTTGTCCCCATGGAGTCCAGGCTTGCTCAAGGACCCGCTGCGTAAGCACGGGGAGCACGATATCTTTCGATTTCATGAGACCTCCGCTGAGTATCACAACCTCAGGATCATACGCATGGATCAGGTTTACGATACCGCTGGTCCAATGCTTGTACAAATGCTGCATGGCAAAGACAGCAAGCGGGTCCCCCGTCTGACTCGCCTCAATTACTTGCCGATATCCCATTTCTGGTTCTTTTGCTAAAATGCTATTCGCATAACCAGCCTGTTTGCTAAGCCAACCTTGAATAGACCAGTGGCTGGCCTGCGCTTCGATACAGCCAATGTTGCCGCAATTGCATATAGAGCCATTCACATCCGTTACGAAATGTCCTCCGAGTATCCCTGCTTGTAAATGTCGACCGCGGACGATCTTCCCGTTCATTATTGCTGCTGTTCCGATTCCAGTTCCGAATATCATCAGTACGGCGTTACTTTCACCTTTAGCCGTTCCGTAGCTTATTTCACCTAAAAGGGCAGCCCTCGCATCGTTTTCCATGACAATGGGCAGACCAAATGCTTCCTCCGCCCAAGTATTGAAAGCAAATCCAATGGCATCGGCATATTTTTCGTTAATTGACAGCAGTGTGAAGCGCTCTGGATCGACAATGCCTGGAAGAGCAATACCGACACCGAAGCAATCCCCTAAAGAAAGTCCCGCTTGCCCAAGCAGATCAAGGACAGCGTTACGGACATCTCCAAGTCGAGGCAGCAAACCGCCTACCGATCGTGCGGGAACCGTGGATTGGGCCAATAAATGGCCCTGTTGGATTAGTCCTAGCTTTATTGTCGTTCCCCCAAAATCCAACACAATCGCAGCCTTGTGCCGATTAAGATCTGACATAGGCTTTGACGGTCGCTAACCGCTGTCCTTCACTAACTTTACCCGGTCGGATCGTGTAGGAACCGACGGAGGCCGGGACGATAAAAGTCTCTGCATAGTGGACGGTAAACGGGTCAAATGCTCCACTCGGGCTTTCAATGACCGCCTCGTCTCCTTCAACGAGGTTCAGCATATGAAAGCCGCCTTCCGTATGATGATTCACTAGACCAGAGAACCAATGTCTCCTCGTTTCTATGAACTCGAATTCATGCAGCCCTGTACGCTCCTCGGTCCACTCCTCATCCTCTGACACTACCTCGACTTGATTCACAAGGTTTTCGCCGACCCACTGCGTCGTGCGTTCCCAGACAATATTCTTCTTGCCATGCTCGATATGAACGGGTCGTGGCTTACCATCCAATCCGAGGCGGTCCCAGTCCCATAGCTTGAATGTAAAAATATAAGGGGTAGCACTTATCTCGAGTACCATGGCATTGATTCCTGAACAGTGAATAGTCCCCGCCGGAATAAGGAAATGATCATGTTTTTGGGCAGGGTATACATTAACGTACTTTTCAGCCGGGAAAGAGAAACCTTCCTTCTGCGCACGTTCCAAATCGGCAATCATCGCCTCGCGGTCGATCTCATCCTTCAAGCCCAAATAAACAGCGGCGCCAGGCTTAGTGTCCAGCATGTAATAGCTCTCGTCCTGTGTGTATGACATCCCGAACTTTTCACGAATATAATCCGTAAGCGGGTGAACCTGGAGACTCAGATTTTGGCCGCCAATGGTATCAAGGAAATCAAATCGGATCGGAAACTCCGCACCGAACCTTGCATACACCCGTTCTCCTAGCAAAGCTTTAGGCTCGAAGAACACCAAATTAATCGCAGGTGTATCGATTGTCACATTACCATAATTAAGGTAAAGACTATTTTCTTCAGGAACGCCATCAAAGCCCCATGCATAAGGGTTCGACTTTGGTTCAAGGTCAATATTTGATTCGAGCCAATTCCCACCCCATACCCCCGGATCGAAGTAAGGAACTAAGCGGAAGGGCTTGGAGGCCGTTTGCCTGAGCCCGTTAAAAAACGCTCTTTGGCTGACCATCTTCGGCTTGTTCGCAACGATTGTATCCAGATAGAAATGGAATCGGTCTGCTAAATCGCGCTTCAGTCGGTCAGCCGTGCGCCATTCAATAAAAAAGCCGCGCTTATATTTGCGAAGAATATCCTCATCATGATTGTCCGCCAGCCAATTCCCAAATTCCTGGGAACGAAAGCGCAACTGCGCCTCCCACCGTGTCATGTCTGCATAGATAACGATATCTCCATCATGGATAAGGGAAGCACCCGTACCGATTACAATAACAAGGCCTTCACTAATCTGCTGCACTTCATCCCGAAGAGCTTCTAGCCTCTCAGGACAAAAGAAGTCTCGAATTTGAAAGGGAGCCATAAATCCGAACACCCGGTCATCGGTCATGTAACGTTCGATAAGGAGCGAAATGTTTGTCTTATCCATTGCAGCCTGTTCCGCATAGACGATGCGAGCTTGACCCAACGAGGATAGGCCACTCAAAATTTCGTCCTGGCGAACGCCCGGATAACATTCAACCACAATAACTGTTTTCGTTCCGTTTCGCAGCTTGGTTCCCAAAACATCCGTAATCGCTTCGTATCCTGACCATACTTCATCTTCGAAGCCTGATATGGAGACAGAAGGGTACTTATCATAAGATTTTGCCATGTTTTAACTTAGCCCCCTGTTGTTATAAGTTCATATGATAATTCACGGTTAATCTCATCTCTCATCAGAAAGATTGGGAAGCTTGGCATGGTGAATAACATCGGTCATCCGTTTATGCCATTCAACCTCACGCCACATGCCATTGAATTGGGGTCCGCAGAAGTTGCTGGTGGCTATAGCGAACCATCTTCCTGTGCTTGCTGCCCGCTTGACGCCGAGCTCACATAACTCGATGATCCAATCCCAGTTCAGCAGCGGCCAATCCTTGTAATCCACGATGCCCCAACACTCTGTTGTTGCAAGGGCTTTCCCTGACAATTCCGACCAACTTGCAGCAGCATCTATCCCTTTGTACATCCGTTCGTGCCAGTACTCAGGCTTACTACGGTACAGCTTCTCCGCGTGTAAAACCATGTTATCGTAACCTGCGGAAGAGAATCGCTCATAGTTGTAGCCGACTTCCTGATAGAATTCACTCCACTGCGCCATCCAAATATGCGGTTCAAGCACGTCCATAAAAGTAACATCCTGCTTTTCCACTGTGTCGAATTCAGAACAGACGGAGAAGCAATAGTCATATTGCGGGTGCGAGGCCCTTACTGCTTCGATCGATTGTTTCATGAAATCGGTGACCTCTGGAGAGGCACGGAACACCTCTTCGTCAGGCTCTTTTCCAACTGTTTGCGCGAGCCAAGGACACCAGCAGCTGATTGGAAATTCGTTGCATAAATCTACGTATAAGATGGTATCTATTAAATTTTCTTCCTCTATAATATTCAATACCGAAATCCACATCTCAGCTAGGTCTTTTGCACTTTTTACGTTCATTCGGTGATTGTCTTCGTCTTCACGAAACCAGGTGGAAAGCGCGACAAGAACTCCTTTAGCCTTACAAGCACGAATAAAACCTACAAAGTTTTCACGCAGCTTGCTGATGGAGGTAAGGCTCGGAGCTCCCCAGTCTTGTACACTCCATTCGGGCTTCAAAGTCCATACGCGTTCCGAGTCCACGGACATAAGATGGGGATAAGCATCAATACGAACCGCATCATAGCCTCTTTCTTTCAATTCATCCAATACTTTGTCCCAGTCCTCGTAGCCAGCGCCGGGCCACTTTCTCTCCAACCAAGAGAAATCCCACATAGTAATTGCTAACGGATGTTCAAGTTTCATTCTCATTTCATAATCACTCCTACGTTGTTTATGTGAGTTAATGTATAAGTTGCGACAATAGTCTTGTTCGTATTCTCAATGGTAATATAACATAATATAACGTAAGTTAACAACTAAAATATCATATAGTAACAGAATATAACATTTTGTCATGACCATAACTTATTCTCTATTAAGCTACCTACCCTATAAGCCCTTACCTTTTCTCAGACAACACCAGAATGAACGTAGCTAGCGGACCCAATAGCAAAGAAAGGATAAACCAGTTTAATCCGCTCCTGTTCTTACCTTGAGCTAATCCAGCATTAATTAAAGCGAGTGTCCCCCAGCCAACATAAAACTCATTATTCACATCTATTCCCCCCAACGACTTATTCAATCATTCTATTAAGCGTATGCAGGAATCATGTTTATATAGGATGTTGTTATGCGTCAAATACATAAAAGGCCAGCCCATAATAGGCTGACCTCTGTGTATTTTCACTCAATCCTTCAATTCCAATTCGATGACCGTGTTTCGGGCATCCGGCAGTTTATTGGCATGAAGATTTAGCAATAAATCTTCCTCTCCGGCATAAACCCCCATCCAAGGTGTTTCGATACTGATCTCCGTCCCATCTGCCAGCAAACGGGCCTTTTTGACCTTCCCCTTCATTCCAACGACATTAACAGGTCCAATTCCCCGATCCAGAATATGCGCATAAAGCTTCTTTCCCTTCCTCGTGAATCGGCCCCATTCTGGCTTGGGAAGGTCGGCTTTGCCCGCTCCGTACAAGCTTTCCCCGTTTCGCCTCATCCATTCTCCTACTTGCTCCAATATGTCTACGGATTCCTTGGGAATCTCACCTTTGGCGTCCGGACCAACATTCAGCAGTAAGTTCCCGTTCTTGCTGACACATTCTACAATGGAGCGAATAACCTGTGCTGGCGACTTAAAATCTACATCCGTTGCATGATATCCCCAATTATTATTCAGAGTGATGCAGGCTTCCCAGGGGATGGAGTGACCGTTCTCGTCGCAGACTCCATCTGGCGGGATGATTTGTTCAGGAGAAGCAAAATCTCCCGCATAAATCTCAGGATCACTTGATTTGATGTTCCCCCCCAATCGGTTGTCGATCAAGATATTCGGTTGCAGGGATCTGATCAAGTTGACCAATTCCGTAGCCTTCCATTTCTCTCCGACCATATCATCGAATGAAAAATCAAACCACATCAGATCAATCTTACCGTAACAGGTTAAAAGCTCCCGGACCTGGCCATGCATATATTCTAGATATCGGTTGAAGTCTAGAGGCTGCTTCTTATACTCCTCGTTATCGCGCATCGGGTGATTTCCCACAGCGGGGTAATCCGGGTGGTGCCAGTCGATCAACGAATAATAGAGACCCACCTTAAGGCCTTCTGCCCGAAATGCCTCGACATATTCCTGGACCAAATCTCTTCCAGCTTTGGTATTCGTCGCTTTATAATCCGTCAGCTTACTGTCGAATAGACAGAAACCGTCATGATGCTTGGCTGTCAGCACCGCATATTTCATCCCGGCCTTCTTAGCCAGCCTTGCCCATTCACGTGGGTTATACAGAACAGGGTCAAACTCTTCAAAGTATTGGCGGTAAGTATCCACCGTCATGTGTTCCGTGCTCTGCACCCATTCCCCTCGGGCGGGTATAGCGTAAATTCCCCAATGAATAAACATACCGAACCGATCCTCAAGAAACCATTGGATTCTTCTTTGGCGTTCTTCCACTTCTTTCACCTCATTTTATAGGAATTGCAGTTACATCTTAGGACACCAGGGTTATAATGTACATGTAGAAAACTCATCTCCTTTTGTACAATCTTAACTTAGGGGTTAGTAACATGGATAAAAATCAATGGTTAGGGGATTACCTTTCCCACTTGCGGGTGAACGTTACGGACGCCTACTATACAAAATGTCCACAGGATTGGCAGGAACCGGACCATATACCTACCTTTAATCGGATCTATTGGATTTGTGGCGGAGAAGGCCTGATACGTGTAGCTGACAAAACATTCTACCCACTGCCCGGCGATTTGGTTATCATGCCTGCTGCAGTCAATCAATCTTATTCCTTCATAGAAGGACAACAACCTTATGAAAAGTACTGGTGCCATTTCGATGCGATTATCGGCGATATGCACATGTTCCGGGTCCTCAGCTTGCCGATGATCATCCACCCGAACAACCCAGATCGGTTCACAGCGTTGTTCAGTGAGTTATGCCTTCAACACCAACGAGGTGACTTTATTTCAGCCATGCGAGCAAAGTCCACCTTGCTCGAAATTATGGCCAGCGTGATGGAGCATATTGATGTGAACAGCATCGGCCTTTCTACGTTTACCAATGCCCTGAATGTAGGCAAGCTGCTTGAATACATTGAACGCAACCTCCATAAACGGATCAGTATGGATGAGTTGGCTGCCCTTCTCTATTTCAACGCCAATTATTTCAACAAATTTTTTCGTGAGCATATAGGGGAGCCACCTGGCCAATATATCGAGAGGAAGCGCATGGAGAAAGCTAAGCTTATGCTGATGACAGCGGATTGCTCTCTCTCCGATATAGCAGACGCTATTGGCATGGATCGCTTCTACTTCTCACGCATGTTCAAGCGTTACTCTGGCTTTACACCATCTGACTTCCGAACCAACCATAAACCAAGCGGAATCAAGGATAAACAAAAATAAGGTCAGACCCATAATAAAGGGACTGACCTTATTTATTTACATGTGCTTGATGATTTCATCCGCAAACTCGGATGTCTTCACCTTAGTCGCACCTTCCATTAGACGAGCAAAATCATAAGTAACCGTCTTACTGTCAATTGCCTTGGTCAGCCCTTTGTAGATAAGGTCAGCCGCTTCAAACCAACCAAGATGCTCTAACATCATCACACCGGATAAAATAACGGAGCCGGGGTTCACGACATCCAGATCTGCATACTTCGGTGCAGTTCCATGGGTCGCTTCAAAAATGGCATGACCAGTAATGTAATTTATATTAGCTCCGGGAGCAATACCGATACCCCCAACTTGAGCAGCCAAAGCATCGGACAGATAATCACCATTTAAGTTAAGAGTTGCGATAACATCAAAATCCTTTGGACGGGTGAGAACCTGCTGCAAGGTAATATCCGCGATTGCATCCTTAATGAGAACCTTGCCAGCATCCATCGCCTCTTGTTGAGCCTTGTCAGCGGCATCCGTTCCCAACTCATCCTTGATTCGATCATATTCATTCCAGGTAAACGTCTGTTCACTAAATTCACGTTCTGCTAAATCATAACCCCAATTTTTAAAGGCGCCTTCGGTATACTTCATAATGTTTCCTTTGTGAACCAACGTTACACTCTTTCGTCCATGCTCCAAAGCGTACTCAATCGCTGAGCGTACGAGCCGCTCTGATCCTTCGCGAGAAACTGGCTTAATGCCAATTCCTGAGGTTTCCGGAAAACGAATTTTGTTAACGCCCAGTTCCGTCTGGAGAAATTCGATTAGCTTCTTCACTTCTTCAGAGCCTTCTTGGTATTCGATTCCAGCGTAGATATCCTCCGTATTCTCCCGGAAAATAACCATATCAACATCCTCAGGACGCTTCACTGGAGAAGGCACGCCGTCAAAGTAGCGCACAGGGCGTAAGCACACATATAGATCAAGCTCCTGCCGAAGTGCAACGTTCAAGGAGCGTATCCCTCCACCAATCGGGGTGGTAAGTGGTCCTTTGATTGCAACGATATATTCGCGAATGGCGGTCAAGGTGTCTTCCGGCAGCCATTCTCCATAAAGATCAAAGGCCTTCTGACCCGCATATACTTCGTACCAAGCAATTTTCCGTTCTCCCATGTAGGCTTTCTCAACAGCTGCATCGAGTGCCCGCTTGGAGGCCTTCCAAATATCTCTACCCGTGCCATCTCCCTCAATAAACGGGATGATCGGTTGATTAGGAACCTGAAGCTTCCCATCCTCAATAGTAATACGTTCGCCTTCTGTTGGTACGGTATACGATTTGAATTCCGTCATGCCTTAATTTTCCTCCTAGTGGATAGTGGTGTAAATTTATCTTAGTTCAACCGAAACATATTTCTGATCGGATTGTCCCACATACTCCGCGCGAGGGCGAATGATCCGATTGTTCTCATACTGCTCTAGTATATGTGCAGCCCAACCAGAACACCGGCTGATCGCAAAAATAGGTGTGAACAAGTCACGAGGGATGCCGAGTATTGTATAAACTGAAGCAGAGTAAAAATCGACATTAGGTCTCAGGCCCTTTAGTGCATACATCATGTTCTCGATCTTAACGGACATTTCGTACCACTGCAAGTTGTTCGAAAGCTTACCTAACTCATAAGACATCCTTTGAAGATGCTTCGCACGAGGATCGCCATTCTTATACACGCGATGGCCAAAGCCCATCATTTTTTCTTTATTGGCTAGCTTTTGCTTCACATAGGGTTCGATTCTTTCTATCGTTCCAATTTCCTCGAGCATATTCATCACTGCTTCATTGGCTCCACCATGGAGAGGTCCTTTTAAAGTACCGATTGCAGAGGTGATACCGGAATAGATATCAGATAAGGTAGCCACCGTAACTCTTGAAGCAAAAGTAGAGGCATTAAGCTCATGATCTGCATGTAGAACAAGCCCTTTATCCAAGGCTTCGATAGAGATAAGGTCAGGTTGTTCTCCATTTAACATATAGAGGAAATTCTCTGATATCGTAGCGCCCTCTTTAGGTGAAATCGGTGATTGCCCAGCACGTATACGCGCAAATGCAGCAATAATTGTTGGGATTTGAGCCTGAAGTCGTATCGCTTTACGCAAATTCGCCTCTCTGCTCATGTCACCAGCTTCTTCATCAAAAAGTGCCAAAGAAGACACCGCTGTACGAAGGGCGGCCATTGGGTTTGCGTCATTAGGCATAAGATGAATGAGTTTTAATACTTGTGTGGGAATGACTGAACTTGCACTGAGTTCACCTTTTAAGCGAGCGAGCTCGGAGTTACTCGGAAGTTTACCATACCAGAGAAGGTGAATCACTTCTTCGAAGGTGGCGTGGTCTGCCAAATCATCAATGTCGTACCCGCGATAGGTTAATACACCATCGACGATGGAGCTGACCGAGGTTGTTGCTGCAACAATTCCTTCCAATCCTTTCGTGGCTGTCATCCGTCTCTCTCCTTTATTCCCTGACTTAATGAATAAACAACATTTATCATTGCTTCAATATTAATAATAAAGTATTTTTACTTCTTTGTGAATCTGAGCCACATAGAACTTCATTATCAACTTCATAAAAGAAATTGTATCAAAAATGTGAACGAACATTATTACCCATGTGAACAACAAAGCGAAGCAGATAAGAATGAAGAAGTTGTTTCAGTTTGGGACGGAATTACATTACCGACTCCATCATTATAGTGGGCAATAATGAAATTTGTGCTATCTGCTAGCTTCTAAATGGAAAAACCGCCAAGTTATCGGCGGTTAATGCGGAAGTTGCCCCGGTTTAGTTGTTTTTTGAGCAGAAGAAGAATTAGCCCTTTGAAGATCGGTCGGGTCAAGGGAAGGAGTAGTAAAATCGCTAATATATCCGTCAAAAAACCCGGCAATAACAGGAGAGCCCCACCGATTAGGATGCAAACACCATCAAGAATCTCGCCAGCAGGCAAGTGGCCGCGCGACCACTGCTGCGATGCACTGCGCCATACCAGTGAAAATTCTCGTTTGACAATATAAGCACCAGCCATGGCAATCACCAGAATCAGAATAAACGTCTGCCAACCGCCTATCCAGCGCCCAATCGAAAGGATTGCCCAAATCTCCAGGGCAGGTACAATAATAAACGCAGCCAGTAACCAGCGAAACATAAGGATTCCCCCTATTGTTTTATGGCAATACGTATCATTTTGCAAAGAACGGCCGCCGGGAAGAATCCCAACGGCCGTTAGTTTAAAAAGTCTTAGGTTCTAAAGTACGTCCGCTTTACCGGAGTAGATAAAACCTTGCTCTGCATAAATCGATACTTCCATACCGTCTTTGAACAGGCTCATCGCATTTTCTACGCTTAGAATGACTGGTTTACCCAAGTTAAGACCAACAACAGCTGCATGAGAAGTAATACCGCCAGTTTGGGTAATAACGCCAGCTGCTTTTTCAAACGCAGGCATATATTCTTTGTCGGTTCCTGTAGTAACAAGGATCGAGCCTTCTGTAACTTTCTCAATCGCTTCTTTAGCATTGCGAGCAACAACAACTTTACCCGTTGCTGCTTGTCCGCCAATTCCTTGACCTTGAGCGATCAGTTCTCCAACATGATGCACCTTAATCAGGTTTGTCGCGCCAGAACGTCCTACTGGAATACCAGCAGTTACGATTACGAGGTCCCCAAGGTTAAGCAAGCCTTGCTTATGACTAGCGTCAAGAGCCATTTCAATCATATCATCCGTTGTTTTACCGATTTCACCCTTAACAGGGGTAACGCCCCAGACAAGAACGAGTCTGCGCATCATGGCTTCACTGGACGTAACCGCAATGATTGGAGCAGATGGACGGTATTTAGAAATCATACGAGCGGTATAACCGGATTCTGTCATCGTTACGATTGCTTTAGCGTTCAGCTCAAGAGCAGAGTTGGCTACAGCTTGGCTGATTGCTTCGGTTACAGAGGTTTGTTGTGCTTTCACTTGCTTAAGGTAGATTTCCTTATTCTCAAGTGCTTCTTCTGTACGTTCAGCAATACGAGCCATCGTCTTAACCGCTTCAACTGGATATTTACCAGCAGCGGACTCACCGGACAACATTACAGCATCAGTGCCGTCGAAGATGGCGTTAGCCACGTCGTTAGCTTCTGCGCGTGTTGGGCGTGGGTTGCGTTGCATGGAATCAAGCATTTGTGTAGCTGTGATAACCGGTTTACCGACCAGGTTACACTTTCTGATGATGGTCTTTTGAACCAATGGAACTTCTTCAGCTGGGATTTCAACACCAAGGTCTCCACGAGCAACCATGATTGCGTCGGAAACTTCGATGATTTCATCTAAGTTGTCTACGCCTTCTTGATTCTCGATCTTGGAGATGATTTGGATATGCGTTGCATTATGCTTCTCAAGCAGCTCACGAATCTCAAGAACATCACTTGCTTTACGAACAAAGGAAGCAGCGATAAAGTCGATACCTTGCTCGATACCAAAGATGATATCATTTGTGTCCTTTTCAGTAATACCTGGAAGGGACATTTTAACACCAGGGACGTTAACACCCTTCTTGCTCTTAATTGTTCCACCATTGGCAATGTGGCAATGGATCTCCGTACCTTGGACATCGGTTACAGTCAAGCCGATTAGACCATCGTCGATTAGAATCGTCGACCCTACTTGAACGTCTTGCGGAAGTTTATCATAAGTAACCGAGATACGGTTCTTATCGCCAAGAATTTCTTCCGTCGTAAGAATGATTGTTTCATCCGTAACGAGTTCAATTGGCTCTTCTTTCAGCTTGCCTGTGCGAATTTCTGGACCTTTGGTGTCGAGAAGAATCGCGATGGTTTTGTTAAGCTTCTTACATACTTTACGAACGTTAATGATCCGGTTGCCGTGCTCCTCAAAGTCTCCATGAGAGAAGTTAAGACGGATAACGTTCATTCCGGCTTCTATCAGCTTCTCAAGCATTGCTTCTGATTCACTAGCTGGACCGATCGTACAAACAATTTTAGTTTTCCGCATGATGGTTTCCTCCTAAATTTGCACATGCACAAGCATGTATATATATTTTACGCTTGGGGGAGCGAAAATATCAGTTAAGTGACATAAGAAGAGGCAGAAAACGTAAGTTTCAGCCAAGTGGTTGAAGAAAGGTATAGGTTCCAATTTGGCGGAACTTCATATATCGATCCTCTTTCAGCTCTTCAGGACTTAGAGTAAGTAGTTCGCTTAAATGCAAGAGTAGTTTCTCGCGAATCAATTCTGCCTGACATTTCAGGTCACGATGTGCGCCACCCTTAGGCTCAGGAATAATATCATCAATCACACCTAGACGCAAGATATCCTGCGCGGTAATCTTCATCGCTTCAGCAGCTTCCAGTGCCCTGGCCGAATCTTTATACAAGATGGAGGCAGCACCTTCTGGAGAAATAACGGAATACACAGAGTGCTCAAGCATGAGAACGCGATTACCTACTCCAAGTGCGAGTGCGCCTCCGCTTCCACCTTCTCCAATGACAACACAAAGGATCGGAACCTGTAGTAAGGACATCTCCATTAAATTTCGAGCAATGGCTTCGGATTGGCCTCTTTCTTCGGCTGCTCCACCAGGGAATGCACCAGCAACATCGATAAATGTAATGATTGGACGATGAAATTTGTTCGCCTGCTTCATCAACCTTAGTGCCTTGCGGAATCCTTCTGGATGCGGCATACCGAAATTACGGGCTAGGTTATCTTTTGTATCCTTGCCTTTTTGATGACCTAAAACGGTAACAGGAATGCCGTTTAGCTTAGCAACACCACCTACAATAGCTAGATCATCACCAAACAGACGATCACCATGAAGCTCAATAAAATCGGTAAAAATACAGCTAATGTAGTCGATTGTTGTTGGCCGTTGAGGTCCCTTGGCAATTTGGAGCTTCTGCTTGACAGTAAGGTTAGTGTAAATCTCTTCCTCTAACAGTTGGCAACGTTCTTCTAATCGAGAAATTTCTTCAGTGAAATCAATGTTCTTCTCTTCACTGAATTTCTTGAGCTCATCAATTTTGGCTCTGAGCTGGGCAATAGGCTGTTCAAACAACAATTCACCTGCCATCAATCGTGACCTCCTTTGCCGTGTGAAGGTCAAGGAGCCGGATAAGCATGCTCTTTAAATCTTTACGATGCACAACCTTATCGATCTGACCATGGCTAAGGTTAAACTCTGAGGTTTGAAAATTATCTGGAAGCTTCTGACGAATGGTCTGCTCAATTACACGTCGTCCGGCAAAACCAATCACGGCTCCAGGTTCTGCAAGTATAATATCGCCAAGCATAGCAAAGCTTGCACTTACCCCTCCGAGCGTCGGATCTGTCATGATAGATATGTATAGACCGCCAGATTCAGAAAATTTACCGAGGACCGCACTGGTCTTTGCCATTTGCATCAGTGACAGGATACTCTCCTGCATCCGTGCGCCACCCGAGGTTGAAAAAATGATAAGCGGGTATTTCTTCTGCATTGCCATTTCAGTTGCTCTTGCAATTTTCTCGCCAACGACGCTGCCGAGCGTGCCGCTAAAAAACTCGAAGTGCATCACACAGACGACCACAGGAAAACCGCCTATTGTTCCCTCACCGGTAACAATGGCGTCATTAAAGCCCGTCTTCTCAATCATTTGATAAGTTTTATCTGAATATCCCGGAAAGCTCAAGGGATCCTCAGAAATCATATCCATGTCATATTCAAATAAACGTCCGTCGTCAAGCAATAAGTGAATCCGTTCGGCGGCATTAAGCATAAAATGATAGCCACAAGCGGAGCAGACCTTCAAATTCTTCTGAAGCTCCACGCTAAACTCAATAGCTCCGCACTTGGGGCATTTATTCATTAGCCCATGTGGGATTTCCCGCTTGGTTTTCTCCGAAGGAATCGTCGCATACTTCCTCTTCTTTTGGAAAAGATCCTTTAGCACAAAGACACCTCGCAAGGCTTATTTCAGTACTCCAAGAATAAACGCCTATTTGGTGTCCCTTGACGACCAAGCGTTTACCGGTGAAATATAAGAGGTTTATATAAGGAGAAAACTTATAAAGTTCTTATATTTCAAAAAGCGGCTTCCAGAACCAACAGCTTATTCTGGTCGAGCTTTGGAAGTAAAAGACAAACACAAGAAACTCATCGATGCAGGATCGTGCCAAGGACTTCTTGGACTTCCATGACTTCCCCAGATGGAGCGAGGATCTCGAATTGTGTCTTTGTCAGGTTGATAGCCCGAATCTTAATTAAGAAGCCTTCTTCCGTCAACTTCTGTTTGATGCGCTCGGCAGTCTTGGCGGTCTGAGCGATGTAAATGACCGTCCACATGCGTTAGCAACCTCCCAAACACTTTCTTCGTAAGCCTGTACAATAGAAATATCATAGCACACTCCCCATTTCACCCGCAACCAAACAAAAAATGAAAGCAGTAGGGATAATGGGTAGAATGGCTAATCTAACTTCAAAAACGGCAAAAAACGGGAGCATTTCACTAAAAACATTTTTTTAACGAGCATTAAATTATACAAGTAATGATGTAGGGCGGGTTGAATATACCCCCGTTATGCGATTCTCTCATTTGCTTTGCTAATCGAAGTGATAGAGTGCTGTTGGCCGATAACAGGTTTCTTTCAAGCTCGACACAATCTGTTCCAGAACGCCAACTGCACCGAACGGTTACCGAATTTGATCCTAACTTTAATGCTACATTTCTGTATTCCATTCATGCTAATTCACTTTAGCTGAGCCTTCACCTAGCAGATGATCGATTTCTTGAATCAATTTTGGCGAAGGCTTGACGTTGTATTTCGCGCTTAATGCAAGGGTTTTCTGCTGTTGCTCATAGAACAGGACAACAGGCAGCGTCCCTTTATTCGCCTGCAAAAGCGCTTGCAGCTGGGTCAGCAGGCGCGAGTCGTCCCGGCTAGCCGCGATTTTGACGTAGACCTTCTGGTCGCGCGACGCGCGACCAGAAGG
>JACMJI010000276.1 GCA_014380705.1 Gorillibacterium sp.
AACAGAAACCATTACTTTGAATAGTGTTGAAATCACGCCCACCGAAGTAAAAGTAGTCATGAACGGGGGAGATACCCTCAATGAAAAAATCGAAGACCTAAAGATTAAATCACACCTTGAAGATGGCAATGACGGGATATATGAAATAAAAAGCATTTCAGTCCATGAAGGTCTACCTGTTCTGACTTTTGAAAGCAGCTATTTCTCTAAGTCAAAGAATTTATATTTTGTGTTCAAGGATTCGGGGTCCCCAGATACCAAACCAATTCGTGTAAGAATCTATTAATAGCAACGCGGAAGAAGTATAACAACAGAAGAACTCGGATGGATTTTTTAAACCCGGACCGCGTTCGGCAAAAGTAACAAGGGGAACCATGAGAATGGTTTCTCTTTTGCTTATCAAGGGATGTAAAGTGTATAATAGAAGCTTACAAGTCGAATACTAATTTATGGATATTTCAATTATGCAAGATGATTGAACTAAAAGGGGATTGGATTGTTTGAATAATCAAGAAATACAGAATGAACTGCCGCCAAATTACGAGGAATTAAAAAAATCCGTGAATCGGATGTCCGATTGGAGAGAACGAATCCAAGCTGTCGATGAATTAGGTCAGTGGAAACACCACCAAACGATCGATGTCTTAATGCGGGTTATGAGTAACGATCCGGTTTATAAAGTTCAAGAGGCAGCTTTTCGTAAGCTACAAAAGTTTGGTGTTGATGCCGGGCTGCCACCGAAGAAAAAAGGCGAGGTTATCAAAGGAACAAGCAAAATTTTGGTAAGGATTAAGAAGAGTCTACCAAAGGGACATACCTTTGAAGAGTTCAAAGAGAAGCTGCAAAAGATGAGAAGCGATGTTTATGATACGTATGAAGGTGAAAAAGGTGCTGAATTTGATCAGTGGCTTGAAGAAATGTGGGCACCATCAACGACTGAATAGTGTCTTCATTCTTAGCACCGGCTGAATGCTGGTGTTTTTGCTCTCCGATGGCAACAAAAGCCGTCGATATGCGCTTATTCTTGTAAAAACCCTTGAAATATGAAGCATTCTGGTGGATTCTAGAGGTATTTGCGGCGAATTTCAGCTTTACAAAGAAATAATAATGGTTTTTGACGTTTTTCTTGATTATTTGGGACATTCTCTGTATAATCATCCTTGATCATTTTTCAATAAGAAATTTAATATGGAGGTAATGCTATTTTGGGAAAAGCTTTAATTATTGGCGCTGGCGGTGTTTCAAGTGTGGTTGTGCACAAATGTTGCCAGAATCCAGATGTTTTTGAGGAGATCTGTATAGCTAGTCGAACTGTCGCCAAATGCGACGCTCTTAAAAACAAACTGGCCGGAGGCCGCACGATCATTCATACGGCTCAGCTTGACGCTGATAATACAGACATGGTTATTGATCTAATCAAGAGCTTTGGGCCGGATGTTGTCATTAACGTTGCCCTGCCTTATCAGGATCTAACCATTATGGATGCCTGCCTCGCAACAGGTGTTCATTATGTGGATACGGCAAATTATGAGCCGCTTGACACACCCAAATTCGAATATAAATGGCAGTGGGCCTATAGAGAGCGCTTTGAGAAGGCAGGGTTAACTGCACTGCTCGGCAGCGGCTTTGATCCCGGTGTCACTGGTGTTTTTACTGCTTACGCTCAGAAGCATCATTTTGACGAAATTCATTCCATCGATATTGTGGACGCCAATGCTGGTGACCATGGTTATGCTTTTGCAACAAACTTTAATCCGGAGATTAATATTCGTGAAATAACGGCTAAAGGTCGCTACTTTGAGAATGGGGAATGGATCGAAACGGCGCCATTATCTGAGAAGAAAGTGTATGATCTTCCAGAAATCGGTCCGAAGAACATCTATCTTTTGTATCATGAAGAATTAGAGTCATTGGCCATTAACATAAAAGGATTAAAACGGATTCGTTTTTGGATGACTTTCTCCGACAACTACCTTAACCACTTACGTGTGCTTGAGAACATTGGCATGACTTCGATTGAGCCTATTATGTTTGAGGGCCGTGAGATTGCTCCACTGAAGTTTTTGCAGGCTGTTCTTCCGGATCCAGCTTCACTTGGACCTAGAACCAAGGGTAAAACAAATATTGGCTGTATTATTCAAGGTACGAAAGACGGTAAGCCAAAGTCTTATTATGTCTATAACGTCTGTGTTCATGAAGAATGTTATGCAGAGGTTGGTTCGCAGGCCATCTCCTATACAACTGGAGTTCCTGCTATGATTGGTGCTATGTTAATCATCAAGGGCATCTGGAAAAAGCCTGGTGTCTACAATGTTGAAGAGTTTGACCCGGATCCGTTCATGGAAGCTTTGAATAAACATGGACTGCCGTGGCAAGAGGATTTCTCTCCTACTCTTCTTGATGAGGTATAGGCCATGGACATAGACATCCGAGAACTTCCTACACCTTGCTATCTAGTGGATGAAAGACTTCTGATTAAGAATCTAGAACTTCTAAATTCAGTTCAGGAACGCACAGGCTGTAATATTCTTCTAGCTTTAAAAGGTTTTTCGATGTTCTCGGTGTTTCCTTTAGTGGGCAAATACCTCAAGGGCGTCACCTCAAGCTCCTTATTTGAAGCGAGACTTGGCTATGAGAAGATGGGCAAAGAGGTTCATGTCTACGCTCCGGCTTACCTTGATCGTGAAATCGATGAATTGCTTACCTATGTCGACCACATCGTTTTCAATTCATTTGATCAGTGGAACCGTTTCAAGGATAAAGTGAAGAATCATCCAAAGAAAATCTCATGTGGGATTCGGGTAAATCCCGAGTATTCGGAGATTGAGACGCCTTTGTATGATCCCTGCTATGCCCATTCAAGACTCGGTGTCACCCTGTCCAATTTCAGGCCAGAAGAGCTTGAAGGAATTGAAGGACTTCACTTTCATACCATGTGTGAGCAGAATTCCGATACCCTTGAGCGCACCCTGCGGGTGGTTGAAGAGAAATTTGGCCCCTACATGAAGCAGATGAAATGGATTAACTTTGGCGGCGGTCATCATGTGACACGACCTGACTATGACATTGAGACCCTTGTCCGCAACATTAATAGGGTCAAAGACAAGTACGACGTTGAGGTTTACCTGGAACCAGGTGAGGCGATTGCGCTCAACACGGGATATCTTGTGGCTACCGTGCTCGACATTATTGACAATGGGATGAACCTTGCCATTCTCGATACCTCCGCTACCTGTCACATGCCTGACGTACTTGAAATGCCCTACAGACCGAACATTATCGACGCTGGGTTGCCAGGTGCGCATGAAATTACCTATCGACTCGGTGGAATGACTTGCTTGGCTGGAGACGTTATTGGTGATTACTCCTTCAAACAGCCGATAAAACCCGGTGATAAGCTTGTCTTCTGCGATATGGCTCATTACACCATGGTCAAGAATCATATGTTCAATGGCGTAAACCTTCCTTCGATTGCAACGTATAACGAAGAAGAAGGCATCAAAATGGTCAGAACTTTCGGATTTGAGGATTACAGCTCCCGATTGTCTTAAATGATATAAAAAGTAGCCTTGGAAGAGATATCTTCCTAAGGCTACTTTTTTAACGGTCGGAAAGTATAAATATTAGGTAAGGTTCATTTTAATTCCGCATCGGTAAACATGCGGCGCCAAAGGACCCGACAGGCGTATTTCCTTAACATAATAGAATTTATAAGTTTTGGGGTTACCCTCTCTAGCCGAGCGCCCTCCAGCGCTGATTTAGCGATCAAAATGATGGGTAAATCCCACAAAAGCAGCCCCGCGAGGCCTCGCCGACCATAATAGCGATCAAAAAAATGATCGCTATTTGTTCCCAGAGCGTTAAATATTAACTTCATTCGGATAGACTGGTTAGCGGCAGCTTGACAGCAGGAAGCTCGGAAACATCTCGGTCATAAGCCCATAAGATCAGCTCCGTTTTGTCAATTTGGCCCGTAAACGTTGTCGGCGGTATCTCGTAGCGATCGGTGCGACCAGTCGTTAAACTGTAACGAATGAGTTGGTTAACCGGATCGGTAGCACCTTCTCCAAAGAACCATCTTCCTCCGGGGTTAAGGGAGAAAAGAAGCGAGCCTTCATAAAGCACGATAGAGCCGATGTCCGCTTGATTCTGGCGAAATAGCTCCTGAGTGTTGCCAGACTCCAGGTTGATAGCCAGGATGCGGAATCCCTGAACAAGATAGAGAATGCCTTTATTTTTCTAATTAGATGAAGGAAAGGATGCCATTTCAAAGGCGCCACGTAAACTCTACACTCCATACATAAATCCTCTACTTTTGGTTTCTCACTAGCTTCAAATCCTCCCGTTAGTTCGCCCCAATCGGAGGTTGGACTTAGTTTAACTGGAAAACATCAGGTTAAATGAGCTTAATTCACCAAGATTTAAGGAAAAGCACCTTTTTAACAGGACTTTTTCCAGTTAGTTCAAATGAAAAGTCGATAAATAGTGAAAATAGCGGGACTTTTTCCAGTTAGCTCTATTCTGACAGACTGGCAAGTGGTCTATGAAAAATGCGGGCAAAGGAATATTATGAAATGGGCTCCTCGCCTTTGGTGTGGAAGCGGCAAGAAATGGGCTCCTCGCCTTTGGTGTGGAAGCAGCAAGAAATGGGCTCCTCGCCTTTGGTGTGGAAGCGGCAAGAAATGGGCTCCTTGCGAACTGGCGAGTGTTAAGAACACATGACTTACTAACTAAGAAGTCATGCCTTATGCCTTAACTTACATAGGAATTCGATTGATTTTGCCGAAATATATACTTTAGCAATGTACTTGAAAGCACCTAAAAGCACCTGAAAGTTAATTTAAAACTTAGAAGTATGGAGGCTTAACAGGATGAGTATACAACCGATGGATTTGGCTTTATTTGCTTTGGATAACTGCGAGGTCATAGGCGAAGACGGAGAGGGCTTTGAGCTTATTACCTATCCGGGGATAGCAGGTCTGGTTTTACGAGACGTGCCGGGGAGACTGGGTGGGGTTGATTGGCAAAAGGCTGGTTACTTGGTTTTTGATGTGCTGGTTCATGAAGAATGGTCGGTTGGCTTGAATGTGGGCTTCTGGGAAGAGAGTAACCTGACGGATCAGCCGAGTCTAGTATTTGTCATTGGAGTGCTGCCTGGAGTTAAGACAAGAATAGCTTTACCGCTTAGCGAGCTTAACTCACAGCAAATGTTTCAAGGCAGGACGCCAGGTAGATTAAAAACAGTCATCCATGGCAACAAGGTGGATCTGGCTGCTGTGAATCAAATATCCGTTGGTGTACAGCTATCCTCTTTTACTCAGAAGCTTGCGCTTACGAACTTTCATCTTAGTATAGATGAGCCAGAGTATCCCCTAGCGGAGGTAAAGCTGGTCGATGAGTTTGGACAGTGGACACAGAAGAATTGGCCTGGCAAGATTCTTTCGGAATCCGAGCTACTTAATCATCTTAAGTCTATAGCAGCGGATGATCGTGTTAGAAGTTTTCCAACAGACTGGAGCAAGTATGGCGGCTGGACGGGGAAAAAGTTTGATGCAACAGGATACTTTCGTACCCAGAAGGTTGGAGAAACCTGGTGGCTCGTTGATCCCGAAGGGAATGCTTTCTATAGCACCGGCTTGGACTGTGTCAGGCCGGATGAAAGTGGTCCTGTAGATGGTATTGAAAAATGGTTCACCTGGCTGCCTGCAGAAGAGGGAATTTACCGGGATGCATGGAAGAAAACCAACTGGCTTCAACCATCCAGCTCGATTAACTTTGCTGCTGTCAATTTAATCCGGGCGTTTGGCGAGACCTGGTGGGAGACTTGGACAAATTTAACCCTAAACCAGATGAAGGATTGGGGCTTTAATACGGTGGGCAATTGGTCCAGTCAACGCTTCGCTTTGGATTCTAAGCTTCCCTATGTGTACCCGCTTGAGGATTTCCCGCAAACGAGCAGCTTGATCTTCCGTGATTTCCCTGATGTATTTAGTGAGGAATACCAGGACAATTCTACTCGCTTTGCCCTGCAGCTGCACC
>JACMJI010000277.1 GCA_014380705.1 Gorillibacterium sp.
AGATCCACCAGACCTGCAAAAGCTACCCGGTCCCCAGTTCGAGCTAGCTTGGCAAGCCGCGCCTCCATATCCTTCAATGGCATTCCTCCGGTACTCAAGTTTTACGCCCCATTATAATTATGACATTTCAAAGTCGGATGAATTATTAATCTTTAGTATTAAGGGCTTCAGCCTTCTTTTCTGACACGAGGATGCCCGCAATAATGAACAGCATTCCTACCCACTGCAGGAGCGTAATCCGTTCCCCGAGAAGCAACAAGGCCGTTACCATTGTTACCGGAAGCTCCACGGCACCTAGCATGGCAGAGAGTGAGCTCCCCACTTTGGGAATGCCGATATTAAAAAAGATAGTTGGCAAAACTTGACCTAAAACTCCGAGCAAAAGCCCCCAGAGAATAAGTGTACCTCCACCAGGCTGAAAGAGAAAGTCAGGTGGCTGAAAAATATAAATAATAGGCAATGCAGCCGTGAGCATGAATGCCGATTTCATCAGTGGATGTAAGGTCGTTTCAATCCGCCCTGTAAAAAAAAGCAGAAAACTATAGGTAAAAGCAGAGGCAAGTCCCAGCGCAATTCCTTTAAGACTTACATGTGCAAGACCAATTCCAGAAATCCCTACAGCCAGTATGGTTCCGAGCAGGATGATTGAAATCGATATCCATTGCCAGCGACTTGGTAATCGCTTCTTAGACCAAGCATCGAGAAGCACAGTAATCCAAGTAAATTGAAAGAGCAGAACAATAGCCAAGGTAGCATCTATCTCTGTTAGTGCGGCATTTAGCAAAAGGTTGGTCAATGCTAACCCAATGATCCCGTTTAGCGCAAGCTTTATCCATGGACCACGAAACGGATTCGACCACGTTCTGGGCATGACAACAACGAGAAGCCAGACAAGCACCGTCCCCATCGTCATTTGACTGGTGGTAATATGTGGCCCCTGCCAACCATCGCGATAGGCAAGCTTAACCGCCGGTGATAATAAGCCATAGCTGGCAGCTCCAAAGAGGATTAGCATGATGTTAACCCAGCGTTTATTCATTAAACAGAAAACATCCTTTCATATTTGCACATAAATGATCAAAAAGAGAGCCGGGCGGCAGCGAAATGCGCCCGACTCCTACCATTTTATCTAGTATACCGTGCATCAGCCCGTATTACGCAGCCCTGCAGAAATTCCATTAATCGTGAGCAGAACCTCACGGAGCAGCATAGCGTCGTCACCATCAGCCTCTCGAATACTACGCAGCTCCTTAAGCAGCTCCACTTGAAAATAACTCAAAGGGTCTACATAAGGGTTTCGCAAACGAATCGATTCCTGGAGAATCGGAACATTATCAAGAATTTCCTTTTGTCCGGTAATTTGCAGGATGAGTGCCGAAGTTAATTGATATTCTTCTTGAATCAGCTGATATATGCGTTCGGCCATTTGACCGTCAGTTACCATTCTACCATATTCTTTGGCAATTGTAAGGTCTGCTTTGGCAAGTGCCATCTGGACATTGTCAATCGCGGAACGGAAAAAAGCCCAGCGAGCATACATCTGTTGAAGCGTCCGCATATTCTGTGGTTTATTTCGGTAGAAAGACTGCAATCCCGTACCCGCTGCGTACCAGGCAGGCAGCAGATAACGCGTTTGGGTCCAAGCGAATACCCAAGGAATAGCACGTAGGTCTTCAAATTTATCACTGTTCTTCCGTTTGCTTGGACGAGAGCCGATGTTCAACTCACCAATTTCGGGCAGTGGGGTACATTCTTTAAAGAAGGTCATGAAATCCTCATCACGGAAAATTAAATCCTGATATTTGGTTAAAGCCTCCTTGGAGATTTCCTCCATAACAGACTCCCATTTATGCACCTGAATATCTCTATGAGGATTACGTGCAGCCGTTGCGGCCGTAATTAATGCCCAGGTCGCCTGCTCTAGACTCCGATATGCGATTCCCTTCATTGCATAACGCTGGGACAAAACCTCTCCCTGCTCTGTAATTTTAATTCCAGCACCTAATGTATGGGGTGGTTGAGCTAGAATACTACGGTTGAGTGGCATTCCTCCGCGACCTAATGCTCCTCCGCGACCATGGAAAAACTTTAAGCGAACATCATGTTTTATTCCGATATCCGTTATTTTCTCTAATGCCACCTTAAGCTCCCAGTTCGCCGTTAAGACCCCGCCATCCTTGTTGCTATCCGAATACCCCAGCATGATCTCCTGCACCTGATTCAGGCTCTTTAAGCTGTCTCGGTAGGCGGAAATGCTGAAGAGGGTATCCATAATATCGGGTGCTGCATGCAGGTCGTCAATCGTTTCAAATAGGGGAACAGGCTGCAACGTACAGATTACACTACCGTCTGCTTCTCGGCGGTACAAACCAAATTCCTTACAGAATACCATAACCTCCAGAATGTCGCTGGTATCATTAGCCATACTGATTAGATAACTATTAAGGCAGCTTCTACCAAATACTTGTTGTGCCTTGAGCGCGACTTTGTAAACGTTATGACATTCCTCCGTCGCTTCGGTGTACTGAATATAAGGTGAGCTGAGTGGACGTGGATCCTCCAGCAGCTGTGTCAACAACTTAACCTTCTCATCCTCGGAAAGTGCAGAGTATTGCTCCGTGATCCCCATCTTAGCTAAGGTTTCTGTCATCGCAAGCTCATGCTCCTTGCTATGCTGTCGAATATCGAGTGCAGCCATATGGAAACCGAATAACTCCGCTTGGCGGATTAGTTTCTTTGTATACATGTCAGCGACAAAACCGGCAAAATGTTCACGAAGGCTGCTGTCCATTACTTTAAGATCATCGAGGAACTCTTCTATTGAATTATACTTGACTTCATTGTCCAAGTTGTCGGAGTTGCGGGTATTATGAAGCTTCTCCAACATATAAACAATCTTAACGCGGTAGGGCTCCGATTCATTACGCCAAGGCTCCATATACTGCAGATCTATGATCTGTCTGTCTTGTTCTACAGATTCCAATAGCTTGGAGCTAATTGTAACAATATTTGTATTGAAACTCATATGGTCAAGCAGGCCATTTAGGGCGTCCTCATATTTGCGCAGAGCCATTTCGCGATGCATCTCTAGCGTAGTCCAGGTGATGTCCGAAGTTACGGACGGATTACCGTCTCTGTCCCCACCAATCCAACTGCCAAACAGCAGAAACTTTGGCACATGCCAAGTA
>JACMJI010000278.1 GCA_014380705.1 Gorillibacterium sp.
GAATCCGCCATGACCTCGATATCACGAAAGCCGATCTTACTGCCGATTCCGGTACCAAACGCTTTGGCTACAGCCTCTTTCACAGCAAAACGCCCTGCGACAAATTCAGCCTGCTTGCCTCCCCGTTCTCTCAGGTAAGCAAGCTCAGCATCTGTCAATATACGTTTTAAGAAGGGCCCGGCTGCCTTACCATGCAAAATCTTCTCGACTCGTTCGATTTCAGTCATATCCGTTCCAATTCCAATGATCACTAGTGAACGCATCCTGTTCTATTTTTTGAAGAGATCGATATAACAATAAACACCATCTGGTGTATCCTGATAGCCAATACTACGAATAGAGCTGAGTGGAATAAAATGCAAGCCGCCATCTGGAGCCATATCTTGATACGTAATCACGTGCAGAACAAGATCAAACGCAATAATAATTCCATGCAGCTCATTGCCACTCGTCCCAACGGTTACAGTCGAACGGTCCTTCATTAGCGTCCTTACTAAGTCAGTAAAGGTTAAAGTTTCCATTGTTACTCCTCCTAAAAACCATTAAATACTCGGAATGTCTACCCTTTTGTGATTGGTCCGCTTGTAAATGGTCTCCAGTTTCTCTTTAACCTTAGGATCAATCTCCCTGCCCTCAAGGTAAGAGCTGTTATCTTCATATGTAATGCCAAGCTCGCCTTCATCCGTCTGATTCTCCCATAAGCCAGCCGTTGGTGCTTTGTCCAAAATACTTTGCGGAACACCGATAAGTTGAGCGATCTGGCGTACCTGCCGTTTATTGAGTGATTTAAGCGGGGTAATGTCTACGGCTCCGTCACCCCATTTGGTAAAAAATCCAGTGATAGCCTCTGATGCATGATCCGTTCCAACGACGATAAGATTATGAGGAGCAGCAAGTGCATATTGAATGACCATTCGGGTACGGGCCATGATATTCCCTTTGTTCTCTTTGACCATACGTTTGCCAGTTCCTAATGCTTGTAAAGCCTTATCTGCTTCCAAAGCGATCTGATCCACTGAATCCTTGATATTCGTCTCTGTCGTATGCACAAGCTTAAATGCCTTAGAAACAGCATAGCTATCGGAAATATCAACTTGCTCACCATAGGGCTGAAATACGCCAAGTGTAATAAATTCGCGACCCTCTTCTTCAGTCAGTTCATCCGTGGCTTTCTTGCACAAGCCTGCGGCAACCGCGCTATCGATCCCACCACTAATCGCGATGAGTAGTCCATTCGCTCCAGCCTGCTTAACGTATTGCTTCAAGAAGCCGACACGCTTATTTACTTCCTCTGTAGCATTAATGGTTGGCTTTACACCAAATTCAGCTATAATCTTCTGCTGCAGTTCCATGGATTCTCATCCTCTTCCTTGTCGTATTCAGACGCTTTATTTTCCATTATAGCAAAAAAAGTTCGGCGAAGCTTAGCCAAAATAACCGGACCAACGCATAAAGCGGCAGATCCGGTTAAAAGCGAATGCAGTTCAAACTTCAAATCCCTTTATTTGATGCAATAAGTATTAAAAGCACCAACCAAATCACTAGCAATCATGTCCGAATTGCGATCTTCAATTTGGTAGCGTTGGATAAAGTGAACAAGTAGTCCGTCTTTGAATAAAGCAATTGAGGGTGAAGAGGGAGGGTAAGCAGAGAGAAATTGCTCCCGCACTGCCGCTGTTGCTTCTTTGTCCTGACCCGCAAATATGGTGAAGAGATGGTCCGGCCTCACGTTATTCTCAAGGGCTTTGGCTACCCCCGGACGGCATTGTCCTGCTGCGCAACCGCAAACAGAGTTGATGACTAGAAGTATGGTTCCTTCAGCAGAACCAAGCTTTTCTTTTACATCCTCTGGTGTCCGAAGCTCTTCTAAGCCAATTCTCGTAAGGTCATCCCGCATCGGTTGAATATGATCGTTCATATATTGGTTAAAAGGTATACTCATTTCATTTCACTCCTTATCATAAATTTGATAATGTGTCTATGTATCATTATACATTTATATTGAATACATGCAAAAGAATGTGGCAAAGAATAGAATTTTTTTCCGAAGCCAACATATAAAGCAGTAAAATCCTTGGTTTTCTAGGCAGAACCCTTATATAATATTTATACCTCAGATAAAGTAAAAAGAAGGAGCCAATTATGGCCCCTCCCTATAGTTAGTTATTTATTATTCTACTGAGCGGTTAGAGCTGTCGGTTACGTCGGATGCGGACCGTCTTGCTCTTTGGTTTGCATTTTGGTTTGCATTTTGGTTAGCATTTCTGTTAGCATTGTTGTTTGCGTTGTTGTTGTTTGCATTGTTGTTGTTTGCATTGTTGTTGTTTGCTTTGTTGTTGTTTGCGTTGTTGTTATTAGCCACAGTTACACAACTCCTTTCTTGGTTTCCTTTATTATTGCCCCAAGTCATGCAGGTCATCCATTTTTTTACGGGTAACCTTTTCGCATGAATTCAGGAACAATCAATAATAGAATGATCTTTAGCTTGGAAATTTATTCGTTCTTTCTGAAGAAGGAAAGTTGGTCATACGAATTGTAAGAAGTTCATTTTTCCAAAAGATAGCAAGAGAATGAGGGAGATTTGCATGATCTATGACGTGATAATCGTAGGCGGTGGGACCGCTGGACTTATGGCTGCTGTTGCTGCTGGAGAACAGGGTGCCCATGCGCTTTTGCTTGATAAAGGCAACAAGCCTGGTCGTAAGCTGGGGATTTCTGGTGGCGGCCGCTGTAATGTGACAAATGCGGGTGAAATTGAAGATATTATTCGCAACCTGCCTGGCAACGGTCGTTTTCTCCACAGCGCCTTTGCTCGGTTTGGCAACCAGCAGATTATTCGTTTCTTTGAAGAGCTTGGCATTAAGCTCAAGGAAGAAGATCGTGGACGAATGTTTCCCGTTACAGATAAGGCAAAAACGGTTGTGGATGCGTTGGTTCGAAAAGTAAAAAGTCTTGGAGTCGAAATACTTCTAGATCGTGCCGTAGCAAAAGTGGTCTATATTAATGGTAAAGTTAGCGGGGTTCGGCTCGGGAGTGGAGAAACCTTCTTATGCAGGACTGTGATTATTGCCACTGGCGGTAAATCTGTCCCCCAGACCGGAAGTACCGGAGATGGTTATAAATGGGCTATTGAGGCAGGTCACACCATAACGGATCTATACCCCACCGAAGTTCCACTCACCTCACGTGAACGATTAATTGTTGATCGCGAGCTGCAGGGCCTTGCGCTAAAGAATGTCGCGCTAACCGTATGGAATACGAAGGGCAAGGCTGTCATTACACATGAAGGGGATATGCTTTTTACCCACTTCGGTTTATCCGGCCCAGCCGCGCTACGGTGCAGTCAATTCGTAGTCAAAGGCCTAAAGCAGGCGGGTGTAACCTCCGTCACGCTAACCATTGATCTATTCCCTGGAAAATCACAGGACGAGCTGTACCGGGAAACCATGCAGCTGTCGGAGAGTGAACCTAAGAAGGCAATCAAGAATGTGCTTAAAGCTCTTTTGCCAGAGCGAATGATTCCGATCCTGTTACGCAAATCAGATCTACGTGAAGATACAACCTATGCGAATCTACCGAGACAACAATGGCTGCAGTTCTCCGCTCTCCTTAAAGTATTTCCCTTGGAGATTCATGGAACGCTATCCATCGAAGAAGCATTCGTAACAGGTGGCGGTGTCCAGCTAAAGGAAATTGACCCGAGGACGATGGGATCAAAGATCATGAATGGATTGTATTTTTGCGGGGAAGTCCTTGATGTTCACGGATATACAGGCGGCTACAACATCACAGCAGCATTTGCTAGCGGCTACACCGCCGGTTACTCCGCAGCTGAAGAAGCACAGCAAATACTAGCAGCGACTTAAATCTGAATTTGAGCAAAAAAAGGCTGCTTAAGAAACCTGAAGTGGAGAATTTGAGTGAAGTGTAGAGTTTATGCAGCGCCTTTGAAATGGCATCCTCTA
>JACMJI010000279.1 GCA_014380705.1 Gorillibacterium sp.
CCCATAAACAAATCTCTTGAACTGTCGCCTCATAATCTCGGTCTCTTTCGCCGTCATGGATATTTTCCCGGCTTTTGCGCCCACCTGCGGGGATCATTCCAGTACAGCGATAGCAACGGTTATGATGTGGAGACTTACATCCAGATTTATAATTGCCTTGGATTTTTGATGCAGGTGGAAGTAGAAAACGTAGCCAAGGTAATCTGGAACGCCAAAAAGCCGGTTATGACCATTAAATCCATGGCAGCCGGCAGGTGTACCCCGTATGTCGGATTGTCCTTCAGCTATCATACAATCCGAGATTGTGATATGGTAACCGTCGGAGCACACACGGTGGAGGAAGTTTATGAGGATATAGAAATTGCCTTGGCAGCCCTTGAAAAAAGGTTTCCTGAAATGGCGTCAAGAAACAGTCCTAAACATACGCAACTGCTTGGGTGGTGAATTTTCTCGCGTATGGAATAGGATTGACTGCCATATAAGGCGTATTGATTGAAATATGAAATAAATTGATTAAAATATAAAGATGATTAATTAAAATAATTGACCTCACCGATTATTCGTGTTACATTTATTTTTAGAAGAACATGAAGAATGGAGGGGTTATTATGGAAGTGAGTTCTACTGATTTTAAAACCAATCTGGGTAAGTATTTGGATTTAGTGAAGGATGAAGATATCATTGTAATTCGAAACGGGAAGCCTGCAGCGAAGCTCATGCGGTATTATCGTTACGAGGATGTTATTCGAGAAGGTGCTCCCGATTATACTTACCACAATCAAGAAGTGACCTTTGAAGAGTTTATGGACTTGTATGAGCATTCAAAAGCGCGTTTTGAATATATAGAAGGTGTAATCTATGCCCTTTCCTCCCCAAATCATATGCACCAGCATATATTAATGAAAATTTTTGGCATTTTTTACAACTATTTTAAAGATAAAAAATGCAAACCCTATGTAGCCCCTTACGATATCTTTCTTGAGAATTCAAGGACAAAAGATGTCGTTCAACCAGACTTATTTGTGATGTGTGACCCCCAAAGTATGCGGGATGGTCGGTATTATGGGGTACCTTCGTTGATCATCGAAATTATATCGCCTTCTTCTAGAAGAAATGACTTGATTAAAAAATTGAATTTATACATGACGGCGGGAGTAGAAGAATATTTAATTGTCGACCCAATAGACAATAAACTCCATTATTGGCGGTTTAAACAATTCGAAATTGAACAGGTTGACATACTCGGGCCTTCGGAAGTTTACTGCTCCAGCATATTTGAAGGAATGGAATTGAATTTGGCAGATATTTTTGAAGTGAAATAAATGTTGGCAGTATACTCACTCAGAATTGGTGGCCAAGAAACTTTACTTTAGAAGAAATAATCAGTCTGAGGAAGAATGCCTGAATAGATGGGGTGTCGCAATACGATAGAATTGGTGAGCGATGCTCCTTTTTCAATAGAATTATATCGATTGACTTAAAAGACTGTGATATAATGACCACAAATAACCGGTGTAATTGAGGAGGACTTCCCGTGATTAAGCGGTTCGAAATCAATATCACTATCAGGATAAAGGAGGCAAAAGAATGGAACAAGAAAATCATATATATATCGCGATTGATCTCAAGTCTTTCTATGCCTCTGTTGAATGTCTGGAACGTGGGCTTGATCCATTATCCACAAACCTTGTAGTTGCAGATGCAAGCCGGACGGAAAAAACCATTTGTCTTGCAGCAACACCCTCATTAAAAGCTATTGGAATTACTGGCAGAGCAAGGTTGTTCGAGGTAGTGCAGAAGGTGAAAGAAGAAAATGCTATCAGAAGAAGCAAGGCACCTGGTCATTCATTTACTGGTTCATCTTATAATGATGCGCAGTTAAAAGAATCACCTGAATTGTCCATGGATTATATTGTTGCACCGCCAAGAATGGCAAAGTATATGGAATATAGTACACGAATTTACAGTGTATACTTGAAGTATGTAGCACCAGAGGATATCCATGTCTATTCCGTAGATGAGGTATTTATGGATGTGACGCATTATCTACAGACTCAGAAGCTTTCAGCCAGAGAACTTGCAGTTAAGATACTGGGCGAGGTATTTCAAACGATAGGCATCACTGCAACCGCCGGAATAGGTACAAACCTTTATCTTAGTAAAATAGCAATGGATATAGTAGCGAAACACATGCCACCAGACAAGGACGGCGTGCGCATTGCAGAACTGGATGAAATGACATATAGACGCATTCTTTGGACGCATAAACCACTTACAGATTTCTGGCGTGTTGGCAGAGGGTATGCTAAGAAACTAGAAGAGAACGGCGTGTTTACAATGGGTGATGTGGCAAGGTGTTCCCTTGGAAAGACGAAGGAGTATTGTAATGAAGATTTGCTATACAAGTTATTTGGCATAAATGCAGAACTTTTAATCGACCATGCGTGGGGCTGGGAACCCTGTACAATTGCAGACATAAAGGCATATAAACCAACCACAAAAAGTCTTGGCTCGGGACAGGTTCTACAGTGTCCATATGATTATGAAAAAGCTCGGCTTATTGTGCGTGAAATGACAG
>JACMJI010000280.1 GCA_014380705.1 Gorillibacterium sp.
CTATTTGGGTAGGTTTGAGTTGCATGAGTTGAATATAGCTGGTTTGGTTAGTTGAGTTAAATGTAGCCTATTTGGGTAGGTTTGAGTTGCATGAGTTGAATTTAGCTGGTCTGGTTAGTTGAGTTGAACTTAGCTGATTTAGTTAGGTGTGAGTTGCATGAGTTGAATTTAGCTGGTTTGGTTAGTTTAGTTGAATTTAGGTAGGTTTTGATTTGAAGACATGGGTTGGTTTTCACTAGCTAGTTGCTGGGCTGGAGTTAGTCATGTCTATTCGAGTTAATTTCAGCTTACCCAGCTTACCCAGCTTACCCAGCTTACCCAGCTTACCCAGCTTACCCAGCTTGTTCAGCTTACCCAGCTTGTTCAACCTGCTAATTGACCTACAAATAAACCTTTATGCCGCATAGCGGCTTTCTAGCTCTTTCGTGGAGATCGCAATGATCTTCGGAATGAGTAGCTGTGTTTTGGTCTGCAATCGTTTTTTGCCGTCAGGGTGAATGACGTACATCAATAAGCGAAGATAATGTTTAGTTATGAAAGAGAAGGGACCCTTGGGTAGATCGAAAACAGTGAAGCCGAGATGCTCGGGGCCGCGGTTGATCAAAGTAATACCATATAGACCCTTCACATTCTTATAGGCAGGATCCGTCTGCAGCAAATGGGAAATATGAGGCAGCAGGTCTTTGATACGCCGGATCATTTGGGTTGCCAGATGCGTAGAGTTTCGACTCGTACGACCAAGCTGCAGCAATTGATCATTATTTAAGTGCAGCTCGACGATCCGGTCGCCTTTGACGAATCGTTCCCCGTCTTCTAGTGAAAGGGGTTCATTGTCGGTATATTCTCGAATACGTACTTGTAGGAACGTATTCTCCGGATCTACAGGAACAACATGAAAAAGCTTGATGAAGCATCTTTCCCAAACCATCCAAGCTTTCACCAGGGCACGCTTCCTAAGGCTCACAGTGGGCTCTGGTTTTGTTATCTTATCAATCCGCACAAAGGATAAGTTCTTCTGTTTGTAGACAACCAGCACCTCTTGCAGCGCTTCTAGCATATACATCGGAGCATCACGGTCGGCGCCAAAGGTCTCCCCGCTGTCATGCAGCAGGATAACCGATCCATCGCTTTGCCCTGTTACCAGCCGATTCTTGAGATCCGTGCGGCCAAACTGGCTGCTCCAATCTCTAGCCATCAGGGACCAGAGCACGATCTGATAATCCTTTTTAAGCTTAAAATCAAAAACATTAATAATTCCCCAGGGTGGACGATAGAAGGTAGGTCGAGTACCGGTAATGCGTTCTACGATATCAGCGGAGCGATCGACATGATGATTCTTGACCCGCCTTGGCGACATTAACCAGTTAGAAGAATGACTGTAATTATGAATACCAAGCTGATGGCCTTCACGATGAATCCTTTTAATTAAATCAGGATACTTCTCTGCTTTCTCTCCTAACACAAAAAAGGTGGCTGAGATGTTGTGCTGGTAAAGCAAATCGAGCAGCAGAGGCGTATATTCGGGGTCTGGACCATCGTCAAAGGTTAAGGCAACCTCGCCTTTACCCACTCGATTAATCACTCCGTACCCTAACATACGCGTAATGATCCACGGCAGCAGCATATAGATAGCGAGAAACACTAGGCTTCCACAAGCCAGCTTTTCTTTCATGGTACTTCTTATCCTCCTTGGCCTAAACCGTTTGTTCACGCTCTTGCGTATAGAGCGTCCTGCATCTCCCCCGACAAGGGGGCAACTTCAGTCCCCAATATGGCTGCGAGTGCTTGTGGGGCGGCATTCTTGCGTTGGCAAGCAACCGTGTTTCCTCGGAGCACTAGCAGTTCTTCAGGATGTGCGAGCAAGCGGTTCAAGTGTTGTACTAGGTTAGCTTCGCTGCTCGCTGAGATGGCTACACCTGCTTGGGTTAGGAAGGTAGCATTATCTTGCTCCTGTCCTGGAAGTGACTTATAGAGGAGCATCGGCAGCTCCATAGCTATGGCTTCAGAGGTGGTGAGCCCACCTGGTTTCGTAACAAGCAGATCAGCAGCAGCCATCCACTCATGAATGTTATCCACAAAGCCTGTTATATGAACAGTATGTGGAGAATCTGCCATTTCTCGTTCAAGCTGTAGTCGCAGCTTGTCATTGTGGCCACAGATCATTACAAACTGTGTAGGTACTAGTATATCACCTGATAGCAGCATTGAGGAGCACTCTTTTGCAATCATCCCCATGCCTCCACCCATCAGAAGGACAACCGGAAGGGTTAAATTCAGTCCAAGCTTGGCCCTCAGTTGAATTCGATCCCAAGATTTGGTGAACTGAGGTCGGATAGGTATGCCCGTTACACTGATTCGATTATTAGGAATACCACGACCGAGTAATGCATCTCTCACTTGTTCGGACGCGACAATATAGAGATCCGTATAGGGGTGCAGCCAATAACTGTGATCGGTATGATCTGTAATAATGGTTACAGCGGGCAGGTCGGTAAAGCCATTCTCTTTCAGCATGGAGATGCCAGCCGCTGCTCCTGGAAAGGTTGCGACAATAACGGTTGGCTTTACCTCCTGCAGCAGGCGATTTAAGCGACTCAGCGTATAAAACTTCATTTTCTTAAACATTTGAGAGAAGGCATTCTCCCCTCGGGTCTTCTGAAAAAGATATCCATAAACAAAAGGAAAAGTAGTTACCCACTTCGTATAACAATAACGACCGATTTGATGAAAATGGGGATGGGTAACAGAAGGAAAGTTATAGGTTACCGTCTCCGCCGCAGGACCATAAGCCCGAGCTGCTTCCGCAATGGCTCCAGCAGCTTGGATATGCCCGTCGCCTAAGTCACCGGACAGGATCAAAATTTTATGCTTTTGACCTGAAACCATCACATACACCTCTTTAACTCCAATTGGCAGAATCTTGCTGATTCTTAAGCAACTTATTCCATCATAAACCATCGGAGGGGGATAATGTACCACTATTTAAACAAATAACCAAAAAAAAATATAACTTCAAACAATGGTCAGCCGTACAGATTACGGTCTATATTTTAACTTTTGAGATAAAGTCAAAATAGTAGTAAAATAAACGATGAGTTGTTGTATCTATTATCGGGTAGTAGAAGTAAGGTGTTATCCTGATGTAAGGAGGGAGCACATGCCCCGAGGAGTAGTGAAAGCATCCAGAGCAGCAATAGTAAAAGGCTTTGTTCGTGTATTATATAGCCGTTATAAGCAAGATGATGTACCTGCAAGAAGTGCACAGTTAACCTATTATCTGATTTTGTCTAGTTTTCCATTTCTTATCTTCCTGCTAGCGCTCGCAAGCTTCACCTCCCTTACGCCAGATCAAGTGCTGATGGAGATTGCGAAGATTATTCCGAATTCCTCCAATGAGATGATTCTAGGTGTACTTAAGGAAACGCAGGATGTGCGCAGTCAAACGTTACTATCTGTTGGGGTGCTCGGTGCGATCTGGTCTGCCTCCAAAGGGGTCGATGCTATCATGAGGGCACTAAATAAGGCATACGATGAGGAAGAAAACCGTCCCTTTTGGCAAGTCAAGGGTCTCTCCATTCTGTTCACACTGGTGATCGCGGGCTCGATCCTACTAACCTTCTTCATGCTGGTCTTTGGTAAATGGATAGGGCAAAGAATCTTTCTGTTGTTTAGGGTCCCTGGCTATTTTGATGAGGTTTGGCAAGTTGCCCAGTACGGGCTGCCACTGATGATTATGGCGGTTGTCTTCTCCTTTTTGTACAAGTATATTCCAAACTGTCCGCTGAAATTCAAGGAAGTAATGCCAGGAGCGATATTTGCCACTTTGGGCTGGATTCTTACCTCAATATTGTTCTCGTTTTATGTCAATAACTTTGGTAATTATTCCAAGAGCTATGGGAGCATCGGCGGAATCATCGTCCTGTTGATCTGGCTCTACTTAAGCAGCATCATTATTTTATTGGGTGGGGAGATCAACGCGATCCTGAATTTTTATCAGCAAAAGCGGATTAAAGCGAATACTCGGTATTTCTCTCGGGAAATCTCATTTATGACAAAAAATAAAAAATAAACGGAACCCTGCACGTTTTCAACATTAAAAGAAAAACGCGTCACTATTTCCCGAAGGAACAATGAGCGTTTGGCAAGCTAAGGCTAGTCCAATAGTTAAAGGTTAAGAAGCTCAATTATGGTGCGCGAGCAGACGTCAGGGTTCTGATCTATACGGTCTTCTCGAAAGGTTTGCCGCTTCTGAATAAATTGATCCCGCTCTTCGACAAGTCGATTAAACCAATCATCAATGGTGCTTAGCATAGTAATGGCCTCACCATATCCATTATTAACGAAGTATTGACAATTCTCTTCTTCTTGTCCGGGTATGGGGTTGTAGAACAGCATCGGGATACCTTTGGTTAAGCCCTCGGAGCACGTCATACCGCCCGGTTTAGTAATAAGGAGATCGGAAACGTCCATCAGCTTCCCGATGTCTTTGGTATAACCGATGATATGAATATTTGCGTGCTGAAGTCTCGGGTCCTCTAACAGTTGTTCACGAAACTTGTCGTTGTTGCCTAGGCAGAATATCAATTGAACGCGTTCCTTATGTAGTGCAGCCTGATAGATTAATTCCTCACTACTGAACAAGCCCCAGCCCCCACCCATAAACAGGACAGTCGGGATATCCCGAAGACCTAGCTCGACTCGAATCTTTTCGGGGTTCGAGGGCTGCCAGAAATCAGGATGAATGGGCATTCCAGTGACGACGACGATGTCAGCAGACACACCCTTTTGAACGAGTTTTTGCTTTACCTCTTCTGTAGAAACCAGGTAGTGGTTGACGGCCGAATCAATCCAGGTACCATGTGCATCGTAATCCGTAATGACGGTGACTAGCGGAACGCTCAGTCCGGAACGCTTTAGTCTGGAGACAACGACGTTCGGAAACATATGGGTGCAGACGATCATGTCTGGTTTTAACTGGTTAATAATCTCTTCAGTCGCGTTGTAGAAGAGACGGTGCAGAGCGAGCGATGTCAGACGATTGAGCGATTTCTTATATTGCTTCTTGTATATTATCCCATAAAGCTTTGGTTGGGAGGTGACGGTTTTGCGATAGGCGGAAAAAATCCAGGAGGCCATTGTTGGATGCTGAAACGCGCCAAGCTCTAAAACGCGCGTACGCACCGTTGATGATAACCTACGGATACCGACGGATATCGCATGTGCCGCCTGTGTATGACCCGAGCCAAATCCCTCGGATAGGAGAAGGATTCTTTTTTTTCTCACGAAAGGTTCACCTTGCCTTAATCAATCAAATTCAATACGATCAATTCCATTTCCCATCATAACATGTAACATGCTCCGCTACAAAAGAATGTTGAAAGGATGTTTAAAGAGAGTGAATATGCAGGGTCTTGTCAATATTTTCTCTTTGAGAATCCTTTTTTACAGTGAAAGGCGAAGAATCCATGCCTATAACTCTTTTTTATTCGTCTTTTAAAGATAATAAATTGTATTATAGCAACACCGATGGTAAAATAAATAAAATATTTAATTACCTTTATTAAATTGCTAAATATTTTTTATACTTCACATGAAAGGGTTGCGCGGAATGAAACCTAATGGATTGCCTTCTAAGCAGGGATTGTATGACCCCCAATTTGAACATGACGCCTGTGGTATCGGCTTCGTAGCTAACATACAGGGGAACGCCTCTCATGAGATTGTCCGCCAAGCGCTTCAGGTTTTAGTCAATCTGGATCACCGCGGCGGCCAAGGTAGTGAATCAAATACAGGGGATGGCGCTGGAATTCTAATGCAGATTCCTCACGTTTACCTGCAGCGTGTCTGTGCAGAGCAAGGAATTATTTTGCCGGAAGCTGGACAGTATGGTGTCGGAATGACATTTATGCCAAGCGATAATGCGGTTCGGGATGCCTGTCAGATTATTGTAGAGAGGATTGTTCAGGAAGAGGGACAGAACCTTCTCGGTTGGAGAACCGTACCTACAGATAATACACGCTTAGGGGATTCAGCCATTTCGAGCGAACCCTTCGTGCGTCAATTGATCATCGGTGCTCATGGCTTGGATGGTCTTGACGAGCTTGCTTTTGAACGAAAGCTGTTTGTTATCCGTAAGCGCTCTGAACATGCGATTCGCCTCATTCAAGGAGCTGCCGATTTTTATTACGCCAGTTTGTCCAGTCGTACCATTGTATATAAAGGAATGCTTACACCGGATCAAGTGAGCTCTTATTATTTGGAACTCCAAGATCCTGAGCTGGCTTCGGCTCTTGCCCTCGTCCACTCTCGGTTTAGCACGAACACATTTCCAAGCTGGGAACGGGCACATCCTTACCGATATTTGATCCACAACGGGGAAATCAATACGCTTCGTGGTAATGTCAACTGGATGAGAACGCGTCAAGCGCTTTGTGAAACTGAATTATTTGGCGACGATTTTAAGAAGCTGCTGCCTTTGATTGAAGAAGAGGGAAGCGATTCTCAGATTTTTGACAATGTGCTGGAATTCCTTTCATTAACAGGACGGTCATTGCCGCATGCGGCGATGATGATGATTCCTGAGCCTTGGTCCAAGCACGAGACGATGGACCCTGCCAAGCGCGCCTTCTATCAATATCATAGCTGCTTAATGGAGCCGTGGGATGGACCCGCTGCGATCTCGTTCACAGATGGGCGGTTCATCGGTGCGATGCTCGACCGTAACGGACTACGTCCCGCACGATACTATGTGACAACAGATGGTTTGATTGTCCTTGCTTCCGAGGTAGGCGTGATGGATATTCCTCCAGATCGGATCTTATCCAAGCAACGTTTACAGCCTGGACGGATGCTCTTAGTGGATACCAAAGAAGGACGTATTATTACCGACGAGGAGATTAAGGGTCGAATGATCTCGGAGCAGCCTTACCAGGAGTGGCTGAATGAGAATTTGATCTCCCTCGATGATCTCCCGGAGCCTCCAAAACAGCCCTTGCCGGATAATCATACGCTTGCAGAGCGCCAATTAGCGTTTGGCTATACGTTTGAAACCCTGCGTAAATTTTTGGAGCCTATGGCTAAGAATGCCGTTGATCCAATTGGTTCGATGGGCAATGATGCTCCACTTGCTGTACTATCCGACAAACCTCAGCTCTTATATAACTATTTCAAACAGCTATTTGCCCAAGTTACCAATCCCCCTATCGACGCTAATTTTGAAGAGATCATCACAGCTCAGGAAACGACAATTGGTGCAGAAGGAAATCTGATCCATCCGACAGCGGAGAGCTGCCGCCAAATTCGGATCAAGACACCCGTCCTAACCAACGGCGAACTTGCCAAGCTGAAGCTCGCGGGTGCTCAAGGCTTTAAAGCGGTAACGCTTTGCACGACGTATCAGCCTGGTTTAGGAGAAGCAGGTCTTGCGGAGGCAATGGAACGTATTTTTGCTGAGGCGGATCAAGGAATCGAAGAGGGTGCTTGTCTCTTGATCCTCTCTGACCGTGGGGTCGACAAGGATCATATGCCGATTCCTGCACTTCTTGCTACCTCCGGCTTGCATCATCATCTGATTCGCCAAGGCACCCGAACGAAGGTTGGGATCGTTGTAGAATCCGGTGAACCTCGTGAAGTGCATCATTTTGCTCTGCTGATTGGATATGGAGCAGGCGCAATTAACCCGTATCTTGCTTTTGAGACGCTGGATGGTATGCTTCGTGATGGTCTTCTAGCCGATATTGATAGCGTTAAAGCTTCCTACAATTACATCAAGGCGGTTACCAAGGGTGTTGTCAAGGTTCTTGCCCGCATGGGAATTTCCACCATCCAAAGTTATCGTGGGGCTCAAATCTTTGAGGCTGTCGGCCTTAAAAAATCTTTAATCGACAAATACTTCAGCTGGACACCTTCCCGTCTAGAAGGAATTGGTCTGGATATCGTTGCACGTGAGGTGGAGATTCGTCACAATCGAGCGTTTTCGGAGCTTGAGGGCAAGGATCTAAACCTAGATTCCGGTGGTGACCTGCAGTATCGGGCAGGCGGCGAGGAGCATTTGTATTCACCAGAAGCGATTCATGCCTTGCAGACGGCTGTTCGCAGCAACAACTATGGCATGTATAAGAATTATGTGAAGTTCATTCATAAGGAATCGGAGAAGCATTTCCACCTCCGCGGCTTACTGGAATTTAAGCATGATCGCCGACCGCTCCCTCTTGAAGAGGTGGAGCCGATCGAATCAATCTTTAAGCGCTTCAAGACCGGAGCCATGTCCTTTGGTTCGATCAGCCAGGAAGCGCATGAGGCTTTGGCGATCGCAATGAACCGAATCGGCGGCAAGAGCAATACCGGCGAAGGCGGCGAGCATCCGAACCGCTTCATGCCGGATGCGAATGGAGATCTGCGCCGCAGTTCCATTAAGCAAGTGGCCTCGGGCCGCTTTGGCGTCACTAGCAATTATCTCGTTAATGCAGATGAGATTCAGATCAAGATGGCCCAAGGTGCAAAACCAGGTGAGGGCGGCCAGTTGCCAGGTCGCAAGGTTTACCCGTGGGTTGCAGAGGTTCGTGGAGTTACACCAGGCGTAGGCTTGATCTCACCACCACCGCATCATGATATTTACTCCATTGAGGATTTGGCGGAGTTGATTCATGACCTGAAGAACGCCAACCCTAACGCACGCATTAGTGTCAAGCTAGTGTCCGAGGTTGGGGTAGGCACCATTGCCGCAGGTGTAGCCAAGGGCAAAGCGGATGTCGTGTTGATCAGTGGTTACGAAGGCGGCACAGGAGCCTCCCCACAAACAAGTATTCGCCATGCGGGTCTGCCTTGGGAATTGGGACTTGCGGAGACCCACCAGACGCTTATTCTGAACAATCTGCGCAGTCGGATCGTAGTAGAAACGGACGGTAAGCTGCTTACCGGTCGTGACGTTATAGTGGCGGCTATGCTTGGAGCAGAAGAGTTTGGCTTTGCCACAACTCCGCTGATCAGTCTCGGTTGTGTGATGATGCGAGTCTGCCATCTGGATACATGTCCGGTCGGCGTCGCAACCCAGAACCCGGAGCTGCGTAAAAATTTCGCAGGTGACCCGCAGCATGTTGTCAATCTCATGACGTTCATCGCTCAAGAGGTTCGCGAGCTTATGGCTCAGCTGGGCTTCCGTACCATTGAGGAGATGGTAGGAAGAACGGATGCTTTGGAGCCTAACAAGGCAGTGACCCACTGGAAAGCGAAGGGCCTTGATCTATCGCCGCTTCTTTACCAACCTGAGGTTGCTGACACGGTTGGTCGCTATTGTACGGAGGCACAAGATCATGGGTTGGATCGCTCGCTTGATGTCACAAGGCTATTATCCATTTGTAAACCAGCACTTGATGACCGTGAGAACGTACATGCAATTATGCCGATAAGAAACGTCAATCGTGTTGTCGGAACCATACTGGGCAGTGAGGTCACTCGCCGCTATGGTGCAGAGGGTTTGCTTCATGATACGATCCGATTGCATTTTAACGGATCGGCAGGCCAGAGCTTCGGTGCTTTCGTGCCAAAGGGGATTACATTATCGCTGGAAGGCGATGCGAATGACTACGTGGGCAAGGGTCTCTCTGGAGGTAAAGTAATCGTATTCCCATCGAAGCTGTCTGCATTTGTCCCTGAAGAGAACATCATCATTGGTAATGTTGGCTTCTATGGAGCAACGGATGGAGAAGCTTACATCCGCGGCCGCGCGGGAGAACGCTTCTGCGTGCGAAACAGTGGTGTACGCGCTGTTGTCGAGGGAGTCGGCGATCACGGCTGTGAGTATATGACAGGCGGTCGTGTAGTTGTACTGGGTGACACGGGTCGGAACTTCGCGGCCGGGATGTCAGGCGGTGTCGCGTATGTGTACAATGCATCAGGAGGATTTGACACTCAGGTGAACAAGGAAATGGTTTATCTTGAGCAGGTTGAGGAACTATTTGAAGTTAACGAATTGCGAACGTTGATTCGCAGCCATTATAAATTTACCGGTAGCACGGTAGCGCAGCGTATTCTCGAGAACTGGGAAGAGGAAATCTTCAACTTTGTGAAGGTGATTCCCAAGGACTACAAGCGAATGTTCGAAGCGATTGAAGTTGGCAAAAAATCCGGCTTGAGCAACGAACAGGCCATCATGGTCGCTTTCGAGGAGAATATGAGTGACGCTAGCCGTGTAGGCGGAAACTGACGGAGGAGCGAAAACGATGGGAAAGCCAACAGGGTTTTTGGAATACAAGCGCGAAGTCCCCAAAGATGACGATCCTCGCGTGAGGATCGGTCACTATCGTGAGTTTCACAAGCATTTTCCAGAGTCTAAGCTTAAGGTACAGGGTGCCCGCTGCATGGATTGCGGCGTCCCCTTCTGCCACTCGGGCAAGATGATTAGCGGCATGGCTTCAGGCTGTCCGGTGAACAATCTGATTCCAGAGTGGAATGATCTCGTTTACCGTGATAAGTGGCGGGAAGCACTGGATCGTTTGCACAAGACGAACAACTTTCCCGAATTTACCGGTCGCGTCTGCCCAGCTCCATGTGAAGGCTCTTGTACAGCTGGGCTGCACGGCGACCCGGTCACGATCAAGTCGATTGAGCAGGCTATTGTCGACAAGGGCTTTGCCGAAGGCTGGATCGTAGCTGAACCGCCAGCCAGTCGTACGGGTAAGAAGGTTGCTGTTGTTGGTTCGGGTCCATCGGGTCTAGCAGCAGCAGCACAGCTGAATAAAGCCGGACACACCGTTACCGTTTACGAGCGGGCTGATCGTGTGGGTGGCCTCCTGATGTACGGTATTCCTAATATGAAGTTGGATAAAGAAGTGGTGCAGCGTCGTGCTGACCTTCTGGCAGCAGAAGGTGTCAACTTTGTTACCTCCACCGAAATCGGCAAGGATATACCTGCGGCTTCGTTACGCGACGAATTCGATGCTGTCGTTCTCTGCGGCGGAGCAACGCAAGGTCGCGACCTCAAGATTGAAGGTCGCGAGCTAACCGGTATCCACCTAGCCATGGATTTCCTTCGCGACAACACGAAAAGCTTGCTTGATTCGGGTTTAACGGATGGTAATTATATCTCGGCTCAGGGCAAGGATGTCGTGGTCATTGGCGGTGGGGATACGGGTACCGACTGCGTGGGCACTTCCTTGCGTCACGGCTGCCGCAGCGTAACACAGCTGGAGATCATGCCGCGGCCACCGGAAACAAGGGCAACAAACAACCCATGGCCAGAATGGCCAAAGGTTTACAAGATGGATTACGGTCAAGAGGAAGCCGCTGCCCTCTATGGCAGCGACCCGCGGGAATACCTGATCAACTCCCAGAAGTTTGTCGGTGACGAGCAAGGTCATGTCGCAGAGCTCCACACGATCCGAGTCGTGTGGAAGAAGGATGCGCATGGCCGCATGATACCAGTCGAGGTTCCAGGCAGCGAACGGATCTTTCCAGCGCAGCTAGTTCTGTTAGCCATGGGCTTCACTGGCCCAGAGAATCCGGTGCTGGAGCAGCTTGGTGTGGAGCGCGACGAGCGAACCAACGTGAAAGCGGAGTATGCTCAATTCACTACCAATGTGCCTGGTGTATTCGCAGCCGGTGACATGCGCCGTGGTCAAAGCCTAGTGGTCTGGGCAATCAACGAAGGCCGCGCTGCGGCAAGAGAAGTAGACCGCTACCTCATGGGTGCATCAAATCTTCCGTAATGGGTATCATTTTTCGTCTGAATAGGATGAAGCCTTATAGAATAAATAAATACCTTCCGTTCCACTTTTTTAGTGGGGCGGAAGGTATTTTTGGTTGAACTGATCATTGAATATAAAATCATAAGCAATCATTCCAACAACCCCAACGATCATGAATAGAAGCGCAAAACCAATCCAGATTTTTCTCATATTATTTGCCCCCTTCAACAGTTTTCGGTTAAGCTCACATAATTACGGGTAATAGTTAACAACCATCTACCAGAGCTAGGGATGCCTAGAGCGAGGAGCATGCCGATGCCCATTGTCAAAAGGGTAAAAAACAGCTTGCCAGGTAGCAAATCCCCTCTATACAGGAAATCAGCAGTCCAACAAGTGGGGAGAGAATTAAAGATTACGCCAAAAGCCTCTCAAGCTTAAGCAATATTAGCGAATAAGGTACATCCATAAACCTAGGTTCGATGGACGTGAAGAGCCAGCCATTATGTATGCGGGAAACGAACAGGTAAAAACCAAAATTTAAAAAGGCTATTAGCTCTAGGGTTTCCTAAAGATAAAGCCTTTTGTGGAAAAAACTGGTTTTATATTTAGCGCTTTTCAGCTAGCAATACTACCCAACTCACATTCCTAGTTATTTGGCCAGGTTGCAATTTTCCTTCGGAAATTGTTTGGTCAAAATCTTTTCTAGTGGGATCAGGATGTCTTTAAGTTCGTTTTCTCTATCTAGAAAAGCAATGAGTGAACGAAGCAGTACTGACCTAGGATGCTTACTTTCTAGTTCTTCTTGTATGAGTACCGTAGCCTCTTGGAGCTCGGCTTTCTCAGAGTTTGTAATAGGGAGTTCTTTGATCGTTGAAATTAACTGCTCAATTAAATCAAATATTCGTTTACAATCAGGCACTTGTTCCCCTCTTAGTGCATAGCTTACATACTCATTCATATCTGAATCCTTTAGGAGGGACGGCCTCGTGATGCCTCTCCGATTCGCGACCATATCTTCCATGCAATGAACAACAAATACCGCCATGTCCCGGAAAATAAGTGACTTGTTCTCGAAAATCATTAAAAATACAAGCTCCCGAATAATCCCGTTATAAATAATTACAAAGTCCCAAATATTAGGTAAAATGTGATCTCCGAATACTTTGATCAGCATCTCGCGGTTGTAATTTAGAATATTCGCCCTTAAACGGAACAGACAGGGTTCAATCTTGCGATTAGGAGTCGCTAGCTCATTCATTTCCTGCATAATAAAGTTATTATCCACGAAAAACTCTAGCTGACATTCCGTTTCCTGAATAAAAATTTCCATTACAGATAGTGATACATCAGCTCGTAAATTTACAATTCGGTCGAACATTCTTTGTTGTTGTTGCATATGGACTTCAATAAATAAGTCCTCCTTGGAATGAAAAAATTTATAGAACGACCCTTTAGCCACTCCGCAATCATCCGTAATATTCTGAATGGACGTAGCAAGATAACCCTTGTCCAGAAAAAATGTCAACGCTGAATCTAAAATTTTATGCTTCGTTACACTCAATTTGCTTCCTCTTCCCAAAAATTAATTTGACTTTAGTTGAAAAGCAAGTAAGATTAGGGGTAACTTATGACCGTTCAGTTTTACTAAAAACCTTACGGTCAATAGTATAGATAAATTCATTTTTCGTCAAGATGTCCAACGGGAAATGATAATTTAAGGATCGGAGGAGACGCTACATGGCTTTACTTATCACTGCAAAGGCTCCAACCAGTACTGAGTTCTCAATCAAGTCGATTATTGCACCACTGATGGCAGTTATCCTAGGAATGATTATGGTTATTCTCGACAGCACCGTAATCAATGTGGCCGTACCTACCTTGCAGCAATTTTTCGGTTCCCCATTGGAAAAGGTTCAATGGACCATTACCGGGTATACGCTAGCTTTATCGGCGGTTATTCCCTTGGCCGGATGGATGACTGATAAATTCGGAGCGAAACGGATTTTCCTGATCACGATTACGTTATTTACGTTGGGATCCCTGCTTTGTTCACTGGCCCAGACCACAGAACAACTGATCATCTTTAGAATTCTCCAAGGCCTTGGAGGCGGTATGGTTGCCCCCATTGGCATGGCGATGATATTCAAGCTTTCCCCACCCGAAAAAAGGGGTGCTGTTATGGGAATGCTGGGTATCCCTATGTTGCTTGCTCCTGCTGTTGGACCTATATTATCGGGTTGGTTTATCAGTATTGCCTCTTGGCATTGGATTTTTCTTATTAACCTTCCCATTGGAATTGCTGCTTTGATCGTAGGTATTAAATTCCTGCCTAAATTTGAGAGTAAGAGTGTCCCTACGCTAGATATTTTCGGAATGATTCTAGCTCCTATCGCATTCGCCATGCTCGCTTATGGCGTAAGTGAAGGCGGGAAAAGCTGGACATCAGCAACGACACTAACGGGATTAGCCGTAGGTGGAATTGCTCTTATCCTATTTATAATCGTGGAGCTAAACCAGAAAAAGCCGTTGCTGGAGCTCCGTGTCTTCACTTCTTCTGATTTCAATCGCGGGATCCTGCTGCTCTGGATTACACAGATCGCCTTGTTCGGTGCAATTCTCATGATTCCGCTGTATCTTCAAATGGTTAGAGGTTTTACTCCTCTACAAAGTGGTTATGCGACATTGTGCCAAGCCCTTGCTTCCATGATATTCATGCCCATTGGCGGAAAACTATTTGACAAATGGGGAGCTCGCCCCCTTGCTCTAAGCGGTATGAGTTTGGTATCTATAGCCTTATACCTTCTGTCTCAGATTACAGTAGACACGGCTCTGATTATGATTATAGTCCCACTCCTGCTTATGGGTGCCGGTATGGGGCTAACCATGATGCCATTAAATACCCATGTATTGAATTCCGCGCCGCGGAGACTGGTAAACCGAGTAACCCCTTTAACCGCAGCTACACAGCAAGTCGTTACATCATTTGCAATTGCTGGATTAATCGGGTATCTAACTTCACAAACATTGCATTACAATATGGCATCAGGTTCAACTGGCAATATGCTAATTAACGCAACTGCCGCATACGGTGATACCTTCTTTGTTACATTTTGCATTGCAATTGCAGGATTATTACTTAGTACAATTATACGTAAGCCACAGAATAAACCAGGGGATGAGCTTGCCGAAGGCGAAGAAATGCCAGATGCTAAGAATATGATGGCACATTAATTTACGATGCATCTCATAGTAGAAGATGTCCAACTGCCCTCAAACGAGGACGACAGGACATCTTCTATTAATTTCCCAACTAGATTATGACATTTGAATATATTAATTTATTTTGGTTTTTTTATAACAGGAATTGACAAGCTAGGCAAGAAAAATAGTACAATAGTACTTAATAGGTTTTTGTTGAAAGACTTATGATCTTTTAATCATGTTTATAAGGTTGCTCTCGTATATATCAAAGTGAAGGTGATGTCTCATGATCTTGCATGTTGGACTTGATGTCGGTTCGACGACTGCCAAAATGGTCGCCGTTGATCGGGCAGGGAATATTGTGTATCAATCCTATCGACGCCATCTTTCGGACGTCAAAAGCACGGTATTAGGTTTGCTCTCCGATATTCGCAGGCGTTTCCCAGCTGTGTCGGTGACGATGAACATCAGTGGCTCTGCTGGTTTATCTCTAGCCAAGCATATAGACTTTCCTTTTATTCAGGAGGTCATCGCTTGCACACAAGCCGTAGAACGGTTCATTCCGGAAACGGATGTTGTGATTGAACTTGGCGGCGAAGACGCTAAAATTATTTATTTCCGCGGCGGCATTGAGCAGCGGATGAATTCAGCCTGCGCTGGCGGGACGGGTGCTTTTATCGATCAGATTGCTTCGCTCCTACAGACAGATGCCGAAGGACTCAATAAGCTTGCTAGCGTCCACGAGACCATCTATCCTATTGCCTCTCGTTGTGGAGTGTTTGCCAAAACAGACGTTCAGCCTCTATTGAATGAGGGTGCGCGCAAGGAGGATATTGCAGCTTCTATTTTTCAAAGTGTAGTCAACCAAACGATTAGCGGGCTTGCATGCGGCAGACCCATTCGCGGGAAGGTTGCCTTTCTGGGTGGCCCCCTTACGTTTCTCTCCGGGCTTCGCGAAAGGTTTATTGAAACTCTTGGACTAACGGAGGAAGAAACGATTTTTCCCGAGCATGCCCAATACTTTGTTGCTATCGGTTCAGCATTTAATAGTGCAAGTGCTTATCTTAATGATAAGGAAGCGGCCGTTCAACTCGATGATATATTCAGGCAGGTTAACCGTTTGGATTTCAAGGCAAGCAGCGCACGGGAAAATGATCCGTTGCCTCCTTTGTTTGAGGGAGCCGCTGATCTTGATGCTTTTCGGCAGAGACATCGCCAAGCCTCCGCTTTAAGAGGCAGCCTTGCCAGCTACCGAGGACCCTGTTATCTAGGGATTGATGCAGGTTCAACTACCACGAAGATTGTTCTGATCGGCCAGAATGATGAAATTTTATATACATTTTACGGCAGCAATCAAGGAAATCCCCTACAATCTGTCATCAATGGCATGAAGGATCTTTATCGTGAAATTCCGCTTGAAGCCATGATCGTTCGCTCAGCCGTTACAGGGTATGGTGAAGGATTAATTAAGGCGGCACTTAAGATAGATACCGGAGAAATTGAGACGGTTGCCCATTACAAAGCAGCAGTGAAATTCCGCCCTGATGTAGATTTTATTCTGGATATCGGCGGCCAGGATATGA
>JACMJI010000281.1 GCA_014380705.1 Gorillibacterium sp.
ATGAGCAAGTGGTTCAGGTTGGAGAATATGACCACATATCCATGCCACTGCAAGCTAAGCTGAAGCATGGAGATCGAATTGATATTGAACGGGCAATCCGTGTTAAGGTTACTGCCGATGGCCAAACAAAAGCTTTACACACCGTGCAGAGAACGGTTGCTGCAGCTATAAATGAATTTAAGATCTCACTTGATTCTGACGATAAAATCACACCTTCCCTACATGAAACAATTAATGACCACGCAGCTATAGAAATCGTCAGGGTCGATAAAGAACGTCGTAATGATGTCGTTCCCATCGCTTTTGAAGTGAAGACTCAACAGGACGAGAATCTGCTTAAGGGCAAAAAGCAGACCCTCCAGGAGGGTAAAGTCGGAAGTAAAGTAATAACCAAAGAAAGTATTTACGAAAACGGCGTGCTCGTAGTCGAGAATATTATTTCCGAGACGATCTCAGCCCAAAGCATCCAAAAGGTTGTGGCCATTGGCACCAAAAAACCGGTCGTTGTTTTAGCGGTCAAACCGGTTGTCCAAAAAGTCGCGACAGAATCAGATCTGAATGCAACGAAGCAAACCGTTGTCAAAGATGGTGTGCCCCTGAGTTATAAGAGAATACTCAGTAATGTAACTTTAACTGCTTATTCTGCCCATGCTGAATCTACTGGCAAGAGTCAAGGTGATGCGGGCTTTGGTATTACGCGTACTGGAACGAAGGTAACAGAAGGACGTACCATTGCTGTAGATCCAGGAACAATTCCACTTGGCTGGTGGGTCTATATTGAAGGAATCGGATACCGCCGTGCAGAGGATACAGGCAGTGCAGTAAAGGGCAGTAAAATCGACGTTTACTATGATAGCGAGTCATATGCTCAGCAATTTGGCTTAAAAAGAGGATACACCGTTTACGTGATCGGACCTACGAAACCATCTGCTGAGTAACGGGTCTGGTGCGTTGCGAGTTATCTTAAGAATCTGTTATACTATTTTAACCACAGGAGAGGCCTCTGCCTCTCCTTTTCGTTACGAAACAAAGATGAATTTTTCTATGAACGCCCTTTAACAGCATGCATGTAGTGGGGATACCAAATTGTATACGGCAATATTATACGGTCTAAACGTAGAGGATCAGTTCTGCCGAGAAACGTTTAGCTTTGCGGAGGGTTTATGCTTGATTAAGGAAATCATCGTTGTAGAGGGCAAAGATGACACAACATCTATTCGTCGTGCCGTCGAAGCGGACACAATTGAAACGGGCGGGTCAGCATTAGGTGAGGCTGTTCTCCGTCGGATTGAACGAGCTCAGGCAACACGAGGGATTATTATCTTTACCGACCCGGATCATGCGGGAGAGAGGCTGCGCAAGCTGATCTCGGCGCGCGTACCGGGCTGTAAGCATGCCTTCATCACTCAGGATGAGGCTAGAAAGAAAGACGATATCGGGGTGGAGAATGCATCACCTGAGACGATACGACATGCGCTGAAGAATGTGAAGAGCGACTTTGGTCTCAATGAATGTGAGATTAACTGGGAAGACTTAATGGAAGCAGGACTCATTATCCATCCACAAGCGGCTGCACGCCGTCTAGCGGTAGGAAACCATCTCGGAATCGGATATGCGAATGGCAAACAATTTTTTAAACGCTGTCGCATGTTCCAGATTACTCATGATGAATTTCTAAAGGCCGTCAAGCAGATAACAGAAGATCCAGAGAAAGAGGGAACGGTATGAGCGAAGGCGACACGAAGGAACTTGCAATTGCTACACCAGGCAGAACCCGAGAAATTGTTAAGAGACATGGGATTGTCCCCAAAAAAAGCCTCGGACAGAACTTTTTGATCGATACCAATATTCTTAAAAAAATTGTTATTGCTGCTCGTTTAGATGAAACCAAAGGTGCGCTTGAGATTGGACCTGGTATTGGTGCCCTCACTGAACAGCTTGCTAAAGTATCAGGCAAAGTGATGGCTGTGGAAATCGACCAGCGGCTGCTGCCTATCCTTGACGAGACGCTAGCTCCGTACGACAACGTCGCTGTCATTCATGGGGATGTCCTAAAGCTTGAGCTTACCGAGTTGATTGAGCGTGAATTCTCGGGCTTCAAGGGGGTTAGTGTTGTAGCGAACCTGCCCTATTACGTGACAACTCCAATTATCATGAAGCTGCTGGAGGAGAAGCTCCCGCTTGAGAATATTGTGGTTATGATTCAGAAGGAAGTAGCTGATCGCATGACAGCCCGGCCTGGAACGAAGGAGTATGGAAGCTTGAGTGTCGCTGTCCAATACTATTGCGAGGCAGAGCTGGTCACTATTGTCCCTCATACCGTATTTATTCCTCAGCCGAAGGTTGATTCTGCAATCATTCGGCTCAAATTACGGGATGTTCCAGCAGTTAAGGTATCTAACGAAGCCTTCTTTTTTAATACAGTACAAGCCGCGTTTGCGCAAAGAAGAAAAACGTTGGGTAACAACCTGCTTGCTCGTTATTTTGCCAAGGACCAACGGGAAATGATGAATGGATTGCTTGCTGGAATTGGTATCGACCCTGTTCGTCGCGGGGAAACCTTGAACATGGATGAATTTGCCCGTTTGGCGGAAGCTTTGATTGCGCAGGGATATACAGGTACACAAGCTTAAAGGGCTAGCGTAATGCGGTTTGCCTCAAAGCACTGACGGGCTGTTCATGGTTTAACGTATTTCCAGAATTTATAGCGTTACAATGAAGGGAAGCTTAAGGACTACGTTCTTGAGCTTCCCTTTGCTGCAACGAACACCAAACGCCTAACTTCTCCATAGGATAGGGAGGGAGGCGATTAGAGATGCAACAGGGTGATTTGGTTGTGCGTCATTCATATGGTGGAGATGTCACGTTCTCGATCTACCAAATTGCTGGGAACGAGGCTCGATTAAAGGGCGTTGATATCCGGTTGTTGGCGGATGCACCTGTGTCTGACCTGCTTCCTGCAAGTCAGCAGCGTATTCTAAAAAATATCGAGGAGGACCGGCGTATGGTTCGGCGTGCGGTCCGCCAATTTGATCGATCCCGAAAAACCCAGGCAGCCTCCCGAGCGCGTACAGGAGATATAGCAGAAACCGCTTATTTTGAGATGCCTGGAAAGGTGCTGCACATGGATGGAGACTATAATTACCTGCGTAAGAGCATGAACCTGTACCAGGAGCTTAGAGTGCCTGCTGTTGGCTATTACGTGGCAGAGCAAGAGATGGCAGCGGCGCTTAAGGTGTTGTTGCCGCAAGTGATGCCCGATATCGTTGTACTGACTGGCCATGATGCTATCCTTAAGGAACGTCGGGAAACAGACATTCATAATTTAACCAGCTATAAGCATTCTCATCATTTTGTAAATGCGGTTAAAGCTGTACGTCAATTTGACCGAAGCCGTGATAGTCTGATTGTGATTGCGGGGGCTTGCCAATCGCATTTTGAAGCTTTGATCCAAGCGGGTGCCAATTTTGCGAGTTCTCCAGGCAGAGTATTAATTCATGCGCTGGACCCGCTGTATATCGCTACGAAAATTGCTTTTACACCCATCAGGGAAACCGTTCACCTAAGCAACGTACTCCATAACACGCTAAGCGGCCTAGAAGGAATGGGAGGGCTTGAGACGAGAGGCTGTTATCGAATGGGAATACCTCAAGCAAAGTGGCAGGAAGAGTCTGCAAATCGGGTAAATCGTGCAAATCGGGCAAATGAAAAAAAAGGAAATTAGAACCCTCTAATTTACAAATCTGATAAAGCAGAAAGGTTGAATTAAAACCAATTTTTGAAAAAATAGGACGATGCGACAAAAATATCGAAAATATACGATTTTCAACCGTTGACAACATCTTCGTCCTGCTGATATAATATTTTACTTCGTTTGACAAATACCCTCTGTCCAGTTATACTGTAATAGTGGAAAGAGGTGGTTGCATACAATGGCAAAAAATGCGCTATTGGAAATCAAACGCAGTCTCGAGCCCCATGTCGGGCAAAAAATCATGTTACGGGCTAATGGTGGTCGTCGTAAGACCATTGAGCGTTCCGGAGTGTTGGAAGAGACCTACCCTTCTGTGTTTATCGTCAAATTGGACGAGGAGCAGCATTCGTTTAAACGGGTGTCCTATAGCTACGCTGACATTCTTACAGAATCTGTGGAAGTAACGGTCTGTCAAAGTGGCGTAGAGGACTTCCGCATTAGTTATGTTAATCACTAATTGTTAATGGCAGCTGCCCACAGGGTAGCTGTTTATTTTTTTATCAGAATCTTTGTAGACATCGTCCGCAATCCGCATACTACAATGGGCTGAACGGATAGTTAGCGATCTACAGCCTGGATCCACTAAGGGAGGGCGATCAGCATGAGGAATATTGTAAAGGTGATTCTGTTTTTCGCGAAGAATTGCTTTTAGAATAGGCACTTGAAGAATGATTTCAAGATGAAGGTGTTTGTGGTATCATTTATGAAAGTTATTGCCGAAAGGCGATTATCCTGATATAAAGGATTTTTGCGGGGGAAGTGGGTGCATTTCGTGAGGGTGTTAGAGAAGGCCCCGGCCAAAATCAACCTATCGTTGGATGTGTTGCATAAAAGACCAGATGGCTTTCACGAAGTGGAAATGGTGATGACAATGGTAGATCTGGCGGATCGACTCGAAATGCAGGAGTTGGATCGTGATACGATTATCATCTCCAGCCAGGCTGGATACATTCCACTTGATGAGAAGAATTTGGCTTTTCAGGCTGCAAAGTTAATTAAAGATCGTTATGAGGTAAGGCAAGGTGTTTATCTCCACCTTGATAAGAAAATTCCAGTCGCGGCGGGTCTAGCGGGTGGAAGCAGTGATGCAGCAGCTACCCTGAGGGGACTAAACAAGCTTTGGCGCTTGGGCATTTCCGAAGCGGAGATGATGAAGCTAGGTGAAGTATTAGGCTCTGATGTACCTTTCTGTGTATCTGGAGGAACTGCTCTGGCTCAAGGCCGCGGGGAGAAGCTTACGCGACTGGAACCACCACCTCAGTCTTGGGTGATTCTGGCCAAGCCCCCCATCAATGTATCTACTGCAGATGTTTACGGTAAGCTGAAAGCTGCCGAAATACGCCGTCATCCCAATACACAAGCTGTACTTGCGGCCATTGAGAACAAGGATTTTGAAGCCCTCTGTGGGTCGCTTGGCAATGTACTGGAGGAAGTGACTCTGGAGCACTATCCAGAAGTCAGTCAATTGAAGGATTGTATGCGGAGGCTTGGGGCGGAGGGCGTCCTCATGTCTGGCAGTGGACCAACCGTTTTTGGTCTGGTAACGAAAGAAATCAAAGCGGAGCGGATTTATAATGGACTCCGTGGTTTTTGTAAGGATGTCTATGCGGTCAGGATGCTCATGTAGAGCTCTTATGGCGTTACGCGTTGTTCTTGATAAAAAGCGTATAAAAATGGTATATTGAGATAAAACATTCGGGTTTAGCAAGGGGGTACAGGATGAGAAAGCTGAAACGCAGCGAACGACTTGTGGAAATGACACAATATTTACTTAGTCGCCCACATTTTTTGATCCCGCTCACGACCTTCGCTGAGAGATACAATTCGGCAAAGTCCTCCATCAGTGAAGATCTGGCAATTATCAAGGATGTTTTTCATGGAGAAGGGCTTGGCGATTTACAGACGATGGCTGGAGCAGCTGGAGGCGTACGCTACATCCCGAAGGTGCCCAAAACACAGTCACTTAAATTTATAGAATCGGTCTGTCAGGAGCTTGAGCAATCGGATCGTATCTTGCCCGGCGGGTATATGTTTATGTCCGATATATTGGGACAACCCAGGATGGTCTGTGAAATTGGGCGGACTTTTGCCTCAATATTCGCGGTCAAGGAAGCCGATGCCGTCATGACCATGGAAACAAAAGGAATTCCGTTAGCCTACGCCACAGCTCAATATTTAAATCTGCCTGTTATCATTGTTCGCCGTGATCACAGCGCGGTAGAGGGCTCGGCTGTAAGTATCAATTATGTCTCAGGCTCAGCCAAACGCATGCATACAATGTCGCTCGGGCGGCGCTCCTTGAAAGAAAACTCTCGTGTTCTGATTATTGACGATTTCATGCATGCTGGAGGTACAATCCAGGGAATGAAAGACTTACTTAAGGAGTTCCGTGCCGAAGTGGTCGGTGCCGGTGTCTTTGTGGAGTCGGGAGATGCCGAGGAACGCTTAGTTAATGATTACATATCACTAGCTCGCATTACGGCTATCGATACAAAGGGTAAACAGGCGACGGTGGTTCCCGGTAATTATTTTACAACATCGGAGGTCGTTTATAAGTGAAGCTGCAACCGATCCATACAGAATTAGCACCAGCGGCAATTGGTCCATACTCCCAAGCTATGCGTGTGGGAGAATTGCTATTTACATCCGGTCAGATTGCACTAACGCCAAGCGGCAGCATTACAGCTGTTGGGATCGAAGCAGAGACGCGTCAAGTTTTTAAAAACCTCAAAGCGATCCTTGAGCAAGCTGGAGCAACGTTTAGCGATGTCATTAAAACGACGGTGTTCCTGCAGGATATGGGTGAGTTTGCCATCGTAAATGCCATCTATGCAGAATGCTTCGGCGACCATAAGCCAGCTCGCTCTACAGTAGAAGTAGCGAAGCTTCCCCGAGATGCGAGGGTAGAAATAGAGTTAATTGCCTCATTAAAAGGGAAAATATGATATTTTTATGAAATATTTTGAATAATTAAATGAAAAAGTATAAAAAAATGGGCCTTATCTACCATTGCTGAGAAGGATTTATGATTTCTCTGTGGAATTATATACCAAGTCTTTCTCGAAAAGCTAAAGGTGGTGAACCCAAATGCAAATCACTGACGTAAGACTCCGCCGAGTCAATAGTGAAGGAAGAATGAAAGCCATCGCTTCCATCACGATTGACAATGAGTTTGTTGTTCATGACATTCGTGTCATTGACGGCAACAACGGAATGTTTGTCGCGATGCCCAGCAAGCGTACTCCGGATGGGGAATTTCGAGATATCGCTCACCCGATATCCTCGGCTACCCGCGAAAAAATTCAAGCGGCCGTTTTGACTGAGTATGAAAACGCCGCAATTGAAGAGGAAGTAATCGAAGAAGGAGCCTGATCGTTCATCACCTGTGAGAGCCTATGTCATTGACTAGGTTCTCTTTTCTTTTTTCAACTTTTCCGCTATAGTGGTGGTGACCTTCGTTGATTTAATTCATAAAATTTTATAAGCAAATAAAAGATTTTCCAACGTATATGATAGCTTGGTAGCTTTATATCTACTGAAATGGATAAGAATGAGATGGAGTGGTTGTTGTGCTTATATTTGGAATTGTACTTGCTGCTGGACAAGGGAAAAGAATGAAGTCAAAGCTTTACAAGGTGCTCCACCCTGTATGCGGCACCCCAATGGTAGGTCATGTTGTGGGTCTGCTTGATCAAGTGGGCTGTTCACAGAAAATCGTTGTCGTAGGTCATGGTGCCGATGCTGTGAAAGGCTACCTGGGCGATCGAGTAGAATTTGTCCATCAACAAGAGCAGCTTGGAACGGGCCATGCTGTACTGCAAGCGAAAGACTTGATTGGGTCCGAAGAAGGCCTAACCTTTGTGCTCTGTGGGGATACCCCTCTTATCCAGAAGGAAAGCCTAGAGAAAATGGTATCTCTAGTACAAGGGGAGATCGCTGCTGCTGTACTAACCGCTGAGATTAATTGTCCAACGGGTTACGGTCGCGTCCTTCGCGATGAGCAAAATTTTCTAACAGGTATTGTAGAAGAAAAAGATTGTACCCCTGAGCAGAAAAAGGTTAAAGAGATCAATACAGGTATTTATTGCTTCGATAATCGCAAGCTGTTTGCTGCTTTGCAGAGCGTCACTAATCATAATGCTGCGGGTGAATATTATTTAACCGATGTTATTCAAATCCTCCGCGAAAGCGGCGAAAAAGTAATATCGTGCCTGACAACGGATCCATCGGAAGCAATCGGCGTAAATGATCGTCTAGCCTTATCCGAGGCTGAAGAGATCATGCGTCAACGAATCAATCGCAAGCATATGCTAGGCGGTGTCACGATTAAGGATCCTGCTAACACCTATATCGATGCGACGGTCTCCATTGGTGCAGATACGGTTCTTCTTCCGGGCTGCTTCCTCAAGGGAGCTACTTCCATTGGGGAAGATTGTGTAATCGGACCGCACGCAGATATAACTGACTCTATCGTGGCAGATGAAGTAAGTATTAAGTATTCCGTGCTTCAAGACACTGTGGTTGGCACTGCTGCAACGGTAGGACCCTATGCCAATCTTCGGCCAGGAACAAAGCTTGGGGACAAGGTGAAGGTCGGAGACTTTGTTGAGATCAAGAATGCAACATTGGATACAGGCAGTAAGGTATCTCATTTGAGCTACATTGGGGATGCGCATATTGGTAAGAATGTAAATATTGGCTGTGGTGCCATTACGGTTAATTATGATGGATTTAATAAGCATATGACAGAAATTGGGGATAATGCTTTTGTGGGAAGCAATGTTAATTTGGTTGCTCCGGTTACCATAGGTCAGGGGGCATTTGTTGTCGCGGGCTCTACCATCACCAAGGATGTGGAAGAGGATGCACTCGCGATAGCTCGTGAACGCCAGACGAATAAACCAGGCTATGGTGCAAAGCTGCGCGAACGAATGCTTAGGAAGAAAGATAATAAGGATAATATTGACATTAAATAGGTGTATAACTTAGTAGTGCGATCGTCATACGGGTTGATATGCTCCATGGAGGTTGAACTCTTCTTAGAATGGGTATTATAAGAAAGTAAGCTTTAACCCTATTCTATCGTTCGCCCCATATTAACCGTGGGACGTTCGCACGCACTAAGGAGGTTTAATCACTTGTCTATTCAATTAACTGCCCAAATCCGTACAGGGACGACTCGTTCTGCCATCCATAATCTTCGGAACTCAGGGCAAATCCCAGCGTCGGTGTATGGAAAAAAAGTTAGTTCGGGTGAGTCCATTTCTGTTGTCCAAAAAGAGCTTTCAATGATTTTGCGCAAAAACCCCCATGCCGTTATTCAGTTAGATATAGCCGATGAGGGGATTTTCCCAGTCATGATTCATGAGGTTCAACGTGATAAGGTTTCCGGAAAAGTAATGCATGTAGATTTCCACCAGATCAGTATGAATGAACTGGTTAAATCTACAGTTGGGGTTGAGCTTACGGGTGAGGCGCCAGGCGTTAAATTGGGCGGCATATTATCCATCGAAACCCATGAAATTGAAATTCGTTGCATGCCAGACAATCTTCCCTCTTTACTTACCATTGATATCAGTGGGCTAAATGTGGGTGACAATGTACTTGTATCTGATTTAACGATTCCCGAAGGTGTTGAAGTTTTAACCGACCCTACGAGTGTAGTTGTGACGATTCTAACGCCTCAGAAGGAAGTTGTTGAGCTGGATGAGGCTGCTGATGAGGCAGCTCCCAAGGAATAGCAAAACAAGCGCTCCAAGGATAAACGCCTGTCGGCGTCCGTAGGGCCGTGCGTTTTACCGATGCGGAATCAGAATGAACATATAATATTTATACATTCTGATATAGTACAAAATGCTGCTTCCGATGGAAGCAGCTTTTTACTATAGAGAATGCCGCTTTCTTTGTTATAATAGGGTGTGAAGCTGAATATTTGTATAGTTGAAAGGAACGAAGAGAAGATGAAATGGTTCGTAGGACTCGGCAACCCCGGTCGCGAATACCAGGCAACCCGGCATAATGTTGGCTTTATGGCGGTTGATCGCTTTGCCGAGGAATGGGGAATTGGATTCAAAGAGAGTAAGAACAAAGCTTGGATCGGGGAGGGGCATGTCGATGGTGTAAAGGTGTACCTGATCAAGCCAGCGACCTATATGAACTTATCAGGAGAAGCCGTTCGTGCTTTTCAGCAATTCCATAAAGCAGAACTTATAGATATGACGGTTATTTACGATGATCTAGACACAGAGGTCGGCAACCTCAGACTTCGCTATCAGGGTGGAGCCGGTGGTCACAACGGCATCAAGTCTATCATCCAACATACAGGCACACAAACGTTTAATCGGATTCGCATCGGGATTTCCCGCCCACAGCCAGGCCGCGATATTGCTCAATATGTGCTATCTGAATTTACCAAGGCAGATACCAAGCTTTTGCCAGACGTATTGGAGAAAGCTACTCAAGCGATGCGGTTTGCACTGGGTCATAATTTCGAACAGACAATGGCTAAATTCAACGTATAGAGTTAAAAAGATAGAACTCCGGGCATACTGGATAGAAGTATATCCTATAGCAGGGAGGTTTTTTGTTTGGAAATTCGTTATGTTTGCCGTCACTGCCAGTCCGTGATGGGTATCCTGAACAGTACTTCTATAAGCGAAATGCAGCTAGGCTTGCATTCCTTGACCCCTGAAGAGCGGCAGGATATAATAGCATATAATCTTGACGGTGGAATGACTGTAAGGTTGACCTGCGAGTTTTGCAGGGATGCGCTAACAGCAAACCCTGAGCTTTCTCTTGTTAGAAGTCCGTTGCAATAAGCGGTCTTACAGCATAGAATGACGAATATTTAAGTATATGATTGATAAAGCTTAAGGTCGTTTTACTATCCTTAGGTTATGTTGTCATATCGTAGTTGTAAGGATCAGCTTAACAAATATCTTAGAACTTTGGATAAGGAACAGGACTGTGTCACTCCCCCCCATGGTAGCAGGCTATTCATGCTGCGTTCCGGTTTGGGGGTTCTTTTGATGCGTTCGGTTCGCTTTGTGGGAGGTGCATCATGCAGGAACTAATCTCCGCTTTTTCAGCGGACAATGATTTTGAAAGCATTGTAGCAGGGATCCGTTCAGGGATGCGGGAGCAATTGGTATCAGGGCTGGCAGGTTCGTCACGCCAAGTTATGATCGCCGCTTTACTGGAGCAGACGGGCCAGCCGATTCTGGTTGTGACGCATAACATGTTTGCCGCCCAAAAAATAGCAGAGGATTTAATAGAATGCATTTCGCCTGAACGTGTGCTGCTTTACCCAGCACAAGAGATGCTTGCTGCGGAAGCATCCGTTGCAAGCACCGATATCGTAGCCCAACGAATTGATGCCCTCACCCGACTTGCTGGTGGTTTCTCAGGAATTGTTATTACGCCTTATGCAGGTCTTCGGCGCCTACTTCCTACAAGCAGCATCTTTGTAAGTTCGCAGGTTTTAGTCCAGGAAGGGGAAGAACTCGTTCTGGAGGATTTTCTGCGTCGTTTAACGGAGCTTGGATACGAACGAGTAGAACGGGTGGAGAAGAAAGGTGAGCTCTGTGTCCGTGGGGGTATTATCGATGTGTTCCCACTCACCTCTGTTCTTCCCTGCCGGATTGAATTATTCGATGTGGAGGTAGACTCGATACGGTCCTTTGATCCGGAAACCCAGCGTTCCACTGTGCGGTTAAAGCAGTTGGTCATCCCTCCTGCTAGAGAAGTTATCGGAGAAATGTGGCGTTTTCAAAGCGCAGCTAACCACGCAGGCTCACTCGTAGACGCTCAGCTTGAGAAAATGGCGGACCGCCAAGCCAAGGTCAAGTTAAAAGAAACCATTGGCGACGAAATTCGACGTTTGGAGCAGGGGCTTTCTTTTGCTGGTGCGTCTAAGTATATTTCTCTCTTGTATCCAGAACGGCAAACCTTGATGGACTACGTACCCAAAGACTCACTGCTTATCATTGATGAACCAGCGCGTCTATTGGAAACGTCTAAACAATTGGAGCGAGATGAAGCAGAGTGGATGACGGGTCAGCTACAGGAAGGTAAATCGTTGCCTGCCTTGACCTTTTCTAAATCCTATGATTCCTTATTGCATAGAAAGCCATTTCAAACGGTATATCTTTCTCTCTTTTTGCGTCAGGTCCCGCAGACACAGCCTCAGAACATCGTTAACTTTATGTGCCGGACGATGCAGAACTTTCATGGACAGATGAATTTGCTAAAAACAGAAACCGATCGGTGGAAGAAGAATGGTGTTCGTGTCATTCTCCTTGCGGAGGGGAGTGAGCGCAAAGAGCGTGCTCGGCGTGTATTGGCTGATTACCACATCGACGAGCCGGAAATAATGGATGGAAGTCTACAAACAGGCTTTGAGCTGCCATCTATTAAGCTTGTAGTGATTACCGAGGGTGAGATGTTCTCCCAGAAGCAACGTAAAGCGCGGCGCGTCGAGAAAAAGCTCGAGAATGCAGAGCGGATTAAGAGCTATCAAGAACTTAAGATTGGCGATTACGTGGTGCATGTCAATCATGGCATCGGGAAATATATCGGTATCGGTACGCTTGAGGTGGGAGGAATCCATAAAGACTATCTCCATATCCTTTACGCAGGTGGAGATAAACTTTCTGTCCCCATTGATCAAATCGAACTGATTCAGAAGTATGTCGGTGCTGAGGATAAGGAACCGAAGGTATATAAGCTCGGAGGAACGGAATGGCATAAGGTCAAAACTAAGGTTCGCACCTCAGTCAAGGACATCGCTGATGATCTGATTAAACTTTATGCAGAGCGTCAGCAAGCCGAAGGATTTCCCTTTAGTGAGGACTCAGGGTACCAAGGTGAATTCGAAGCCATGTTCCCTTATGAGGAAACCCGCGATCAACTGCGAGCCATCACTGAAATTAAAGGCGATATGGAAAAGTCTAGCCCGATGGACCGTTTGCTTTGCGGCGATGTTGGATATGGTAAGACAGAGGTAGCTATACGTGCAGCTTTTAAAGCGGCCATTGATGGCAAACAGGTAGCGCTCCTTGTACCGACAACAATATTGGCCCAGCAGCACTACGAAACCTTCCGCGAACGGTTTTCTGGATACCCCTTCAATATCAGTGTACTCAGTCGGTTTCGCTCTAAAAAAGATCAGACCGAGACGATGAAGGGTCTGAAGGTCGGCTCTGTCGATATCGTCATCGGCACCCACAGATTGCTTTCTGCTGACATCAAGTTTAAGGACCTTGGGCTTCTGATCGTTGATGAGGAGCAACGGTTTGGTGTCTCGCACAAAGAGAAGCTGAAGCGACTGAAAACCAATGTGGACGTATTGACGTTAACGGCAACGCCAATTCCTCGTACGCTGCACATGTCTATGTTAGGTGTGCGTGATTTGTCCGTGATAGAGACCCCGCCGGAGAACCGGTTTCCTGTTCAAACCTATGTTCTTGAACATAACACCTCGCTTGTTAGGGAGGCTGTCGAGCGTGAGCTGGCACGGGAAGGTCAAGTGTATTATCTATATAACCGGGTTCAGGGTATCCAACAAATGGCCGACCAGATCTCCGCTCTGGTGCCGGATGCTAGGGTAGCAATCGCACACGGTCAGATGGGAGAGCATGTGCTGGAGAAGACGATTCTCAACTTCCTAGATGGAGAGTATGATGTCCTCGTTAGCACCAGTATTATTGAGACGGGTGTTGATATTCCTAACGTTAATACCTTGATTGTGCATGATGCAGATAAGATGGGGCTTTCGCAACTCTATCAATTGCGTGGACGGGTGGGAAGGTCTAACCGAATAGCCTACGCCTATTTTACTTACCAACGGGATAAAGTGCTGAC
>JACMJI010000282.1 GCA_014380705.1 Gorillibacterium sp.
AAAGAAGAAGCAAATCAAATATTAGAGAGAATGAAGGAGCCCTACTTGTCTGAGAAGGACAAAAAGGGGTTGAAGGTTTCCATGCTTTCGGCAACTGTAATGGCGGCAGCGCCTGCTCCTGATAAAAGTAATTTAGCGAAGGTTGAGTTTGTCGAGAAGGTCGAGCTGCGACCGATCAAAATTAATCCTGAGTCGTTTGATGACCCAAAAACGATACTGACTACTTTAAAAACAGGTAATGTACGACCACGCAATTATACGGTAGTTCTTGGTGATTATCTTGGAAGTATTGCTGATAAATTCGATATTACCGTTGAAGCGATCAGGAAGAACAACCCTAAGATCAAGGATGATTTTATTCGTGAGGGACAAATTCTAAACCTGACCGTGCTTCAGCCTGCTGTTACTGTACGTACCGTGGAGATGGTTGCAGAAACAGCTGAGATTGATTATGGTACAGAAGTGATCCGGGATGCTAATTTAAAGGATGGTATCACTAAGAAGATTAGTCCGGGCAAGCCAGGTAAGAAGAAAGTAATCTTTGAGATCACCAAGCTGAACGGTGAAGTCTATTCCGAACAGATGCTGGGGGAAGAAATTCTGGAGCAGCCTGTCAAAGAAGTGATTAAACGTGGAACGAAGGTTATTCGTGGTGAAGGCACGGGCAATTTCAGCTGGCCTGTCGTTTCCTATTCACTCACGAGCGGCTTTGGCAAACGTTGGGGTAGGTTGCATAAAGGAATCGATCTCATCTCATCCAATAAGAATATTCTTGCGGCAGATAATGGTGTAGTCACTAGTTCCGGTTATCGCTACGACTATGGTAAGTTCATTGTCATTGATCATAACAATGGCTACGAAACACTATATGGCCATCTGAGTAAAATCAGCGTCTCCAATGGACAGATTGTAGAAAAAGGCGAGAAAATTGGGTATATGGGCAACACGGGAGACTCGACGGGCGTCCACCTGCATTTTGAAGTAATCCGCAGTGGCTCTGTGCAGAATCCGCTCAAATACTTAAACCGCTAATCATTCTTATAATACCAGCCAACGAGGGACCAAATCAGGTTTCTCGTTTTTTCTTTTTTTAGATTGCCATGCCGCTTTCGCTCTGGTAAACGTTCCGTGTCTTATGCTAAGGACGCCAACATAACGTTTATCCTTGTGTTACAATAAAGAGGATTTTGTTTTAGATTTGGTGTTGAGGTTTTTTTGGGGGTGTAGTCGTGCAGGGTAAAATTCTGGTTGTAGATGATGAGCAGCCAATTGCAGATATTTTAAAGTTTAACTTGGAGAAGGAAGGCTATGAGGTCGTCTGTGCATATGACGGTCAGAAGGCGGTAGAGCTTGCCTTCGAACTTGAACCAGACTTGATTTTACTAGATTTAATGCTGCCGCTTAAGGATGGAATGGATGCTTGCCGAGAGATTCGGGCCAAACTCAATACGCCGATCATTATGCTGACAGCGAAGGACTCAGAGATCGATAAAGTGCTGGGGCTGGAGATGGGGGCGGATGATTATGTCACCAAGCCCTTTAGTACCCGTGAGCTGCTGGCACGTGTGAAGGCTCATCTGCGTAGGCAGAACCACCAGCCGCGTAGCGAGCAAGCTTCAGCGCCACAAGGACTGCGTATTCATAAGCTGCTGATCGACAGTGATACGTATGTGGTCTACAAGGAAAGCACAGCACTTGATCTGACCCACCGCGAGTTTGAACTCTTGCATTATATGGCCAAGAATGCCGGGCGTGTGATGACGCGCGAACATTTGTTGCAAGCGGTCTGGGGTTACGACTACTTCGGAGATGTCCGTACAGTGGATGTTACCATTCGCAGACTGCGGGAGAAAATCGAAGATGATCCGAGCCAACCAGCCTACATCACAACTCGGAGAGGCCTAGGTTATATGCTGCGGAATCCGGCACTTGGGGGCTTCTAAATGAAGGGTGTTCGTTTTTTTCGTACGATACAAGTGAAGCTTATTATTATCTATGTTTTACTGATTCTCTTTGCGATGCAGCTCATTGGTGTTTATTTTATGCAGGTGATGGAGAGCTCATCACTCAAAAGCTTTGCTAGTTCGTTAGAATACGAGGCATCCCTGCTCGCCACCTTTGCTGCGGAGAAGCTTCCTGAGGGTGCAGTAGGTACCGATTCGCCACAGACTGATATTCAGCAGGCTTACGACGATTTGAAGGATATCGCCAAGTTTTCTAGCGCGGATACGCTTCAGATTGTGGATGCAGAAGGCAATGTGGTAAGCACAACGGAGCAGGATGCAGCTTCTGTGCTTGGGCACAAGAATAGCGAAATCCTCGTCAGCCGCGCCTTACAGAATATTAAGGATAACGAGCAGATATTGGTAGATGATCTGGGCAACCGGATCATGAAGCTAGCGATGCCAGTCGTCAAGGATGGCAAGGTGCTCGGTGCCGTATATATTGAGAAATCAATGAAAGAAACCTATGCTACCATCCGCAGAATTAATGGGATTTTTCTATCCGGTACACTCATCGCTCTGGCCCTTACCGCTCTACTCGGCATTTTCCTCTCGCATACCATCACGAGTCCCATTAAAGAGATTACTCGCCAGGTCACCTCTGTAGCAGAAGGACGCTTTCTAGAACGTGTCCGTATTTACGGAGAAGACGAGATCGGCCAGCTAGGGAAAGCTTTTAATCATATGACAGAGCGGTTGAGAGAGGCCCTATCCTTAAATGAGGAGGAGAAGGAGAAGCTTGCTTCTATTCTCAGTAACATGAATGATGGCGTCCTTGCGACGGATGAGCTTGGTAAAATAATTCTGATCAATCACCGTGCAGCAAAAATGCTTGATACGAGTTTTCGGGTAGCGGAGGGCGAGCCCGTCAGTCGTTTCCTTGGACTTCCCAGTGAGCTGTACGACGGCCCCGCACGGGATGAGGAAAGCCATACGATGTTAGAGCTGTTGCACCCGGATCGCGAGCCGCGACAGGTCCATGTAACCTTGACCCCGATTCATCGTCGAGAGATCGGCACAACAGGAACGATTATTGTTCTTCAGGATGTAACAGAGCAGGTAGAACTGGAGCAGTCACGACGTGAATTTGTTGCCAACGTCTCGCATGAGCTGCGGACACCTCTTACCACGATGAAGAGTTATTTGGAGGCGCTGGAAGATGGAGCGTTAGACGAGCCAGAGCTAGCCAAACGTTTTATCGGGGTAACGCGCAACGAAACCGAGCGGATGATTAGGCTGGTTACGGATCTTCTGCATCTTTCAAAGTTTGATTCCAAGCAGGCTCACATTAAGAAGGCATGGACATCCATTCCGGAAATGCTTGAGGAGGTCGCTGACCGCTTCGCTTTTCAGTTTAAACAGAAGGAAATTTCGATTACCCTTGCAACAGAAGATACGAAACAGGCACTTATTGATCGCGATAAGATTGACCAGGTGTTGGACAACTTAATGTCTAATGCCGTCAAGTACACACCTGAAAAAGGCTGTATTACGGTAGCAACGCGGGATGTGGATGGAAAGTTTCTGGAAATTTCTATTGAGGATAATGGGATTGGTATCCCTAAGCGAGACCTGGTGCACATTTTTGAACGGTTTTATCGGGTGGAGAAGGGGCGCTCACGCAGCATGGGTGGAACAGGCCTCGGCCTTGCTATTGCCCGGGAAATTGTTCAGGCTCATGGTGGGGCGATTGATCTGGAGTCCGAATATAATCAAGGCACGAGAATCAGCTTTACGCTGCCCTATGGTGAAGGAGGTGAACCGGCGTGAGAGAGAAAATGAAGAGCGCTGTTCTTGCCATTCTAGTTGCAGGTAGTATCGTGCAGAGCTTTATGCTAGCTTATGGGAGCCCGAAGCTTGATCTCCTTACGCCGACGACCTATGTTCCCTCAGAGCTTGGGGGAACACAGATAGAATTAGCGGAGCTGCTCATTCCCCATCAGCTTATCCTGCACTTAGGAGAAGGCAAACATACGATTCTTGCTCCTTTTTCGACACAACAACAGTTTTATAAAATGATATTCCATGACTTTCTGCAGAAGCGGCGTTTTGAAGGTTTACGTAAGCTAAGTTCCATGAATTTATTAGATCTGAACTGGAATAGCGTTCGCAACAAGAATTTGGGAATCGAAATGGTTTTTAAAGAAAGCTTGCCGCTCACGGCAGTGCAGAGAATTCTGGATATAAAAAATGACAGTGTGGATAACCCGTTGAATATCGAGCGGATTCTCGTTTACGCGAACAATACCACAGGTGAACCGGAGGCTTATTTTTTTACGGAGGACATGGGTACCGTTTATGCAGCACGGACGGATATGGATGTTAGCGAAATCCAGAAGAATGTCACGTTTGGTCAATATCTGACGCCGTATTCGGCTCAGTATTCGGGATATTATCTGCCCGATGAACCTATCCAAGTTGTCAGATATAAATACACCTATACCCAATTTACAGGGGATGAGCTGAAAAGAAGTCTCTTTGTCGACCCTAATATTGTTAAAAACCTTAAGGAAAAAGACGGCTCGCAAATCTATACAGATGCCAAACGAGGCTTGCAGCTGCAAAATGATAAGCATTGGATGATCTATACCGACCCCGTGGCAGCCCCTGCATCAAGTAAAGAGGGTGGGATCGTAGCCATTCAGTCAGCGACTCAATTTGTCAACCAGCATGGGGGCTGGGATGGAACCTTTCTGCTCAGCAAGGTCGAACGAAGTGAAGACAGCAAGCTAGATCGCGTACAGTTTCGGTTATATATAGACCACATGCCGCTTTTTGGCAGTATGGAAGAGGATACGGGGGCAATCAATCTAGAGCTGCAGCAGGGCATCGTTTCGAACTACGAACGCTCCTTGATTAAGCTGGACGAGGTTCCTATAGAGAAAACCTTAGTTCCATTGTTAGGCGGGTCAGTTTTGCACAAGCTGCTTCAGAAAAGTGAGTATGTTGGAACAATCGTTAATGTATTCCCGGCTTATCAGGTTGTGCCAGCAGAAAAAAGTGTAGATTTGGTTCCAAGATGGGCAGTGGAGCTTGAAGACGGTACGAATCATTTCTTGTAACAGGTGGTGAGCCATTATGGATTGGGGACGCGCTAAGCTGGTGCTGATTATCTCTTTTTTGCTGCTAAATATTTTATTGGGATACCAGCTATTTAATAATCGCTTGGACCAAATAAGTGCAGCCGACGCTGCGGTGATCAAGGAAGAAACCTTCAAGCGGCTGGAAAGTCGCGATATACGGCTATCAGCCCAAAAGGTACCTAAAGATACACCGAAGTTAAAGCCAATTAACTATACAAAAAAAATTAATCATGAGGATATCCAGACCATAGCGGAGCCCGTTCATGCTTCAAGCTTGCTTCGCAATAAACCATCGATGAAATCTCTGGAAAAGGCGGGGGTTATCAATGCATCAGCCTACCGTGCGGACCCTGCACTTAGTCGAAAAGGGGAACTGCGGGTACTCCATCAGATTCATGAGAAATTACCAATGTTTGATGTTGAGCTTCAGTTAATCGAGAAAGACGACAAAATAACGGGTTACAAACAGGTGTATGTTGAAGTACAATCAGGAGTGGACACCTCGAATGAGGCGACGCCGCCGCAGGAAGTTATATCGGCCTATACTGCGCTTAGCAGTTTGGTTGAGAGCAGCTTACCAAGTCATTCCGTCATAACCGATATCAGACTTGGCTATTACGGCCAAACGTTTAACTCGGAGTCCCTGTATATGCTGCCTAACTGGAGAATTGTCCTTAATAGCGGGGACATCTATTATGTTCAAGCCTTCAATGGTGCGGTGCAACAAAAACCGGCAGTGAAGGAGCAATAGATAAAGGAGCTTAAAAAATGGCATTGAGGTTTACCATCCTCAGCAGCGGCTCAACCGGGAACGCGACGGTGGTAGCAAGCGATGAGGCAAAGATATTAATTGACGCTGGGTTTAGCTGCAAACGGTTGGAGCAGCTTATGGAAGAGAAAGGGATGAGCTTTGCAGAACTGGATGCGATTGTGGTGACACACGAGCACTCTGATCATGTCAAGGGTCTTGGACCGCTCTCCCGCAAGCATAACCTCCCAATCTACGCGAACGAGAAGACATGGCTTCAGCTGGACAAACAAATCGGAGCAATAACCGACGAGAACAAACGGATTATGGAGACAGGCTCAAGTTTGGATTTTGGCTCGCTTAAGGTAGAGTCCTTTGGGATTTCGCATGATGCGGCCGAACCGGTTGCGTACAATTTCTACGAGGGGGAACAGAAGCTCAGTGTGGCGACGGATCTCGGGTATCTCAGCAGCAAGGTGAAGGAAAAGCTTCAGGATGCGGATGCGATGATTCTGGAATCTAACCATGATGTTGAGATGCTGCGTGTCGGCAGCTACCCCTGGAATATCAAACGGAGAATCCTTAGCGATCTTGGACATCTATCCAATGATGCAACAGGAGAGGGACTTACGGAGCTGCTTGGCGGTAAAACAAAACGGGTATATTTGGCCCATCTCAGCCGTAATCATAACATGACGGATTTAGCTCGCCTTACGGTAAGCAACATATTGGAGCAGAATGGTGTTTACGATCAGCTCCCGGTAAAGCTGAAGGACACTTACTTTGACCGTCCAACAGAATGGGATACACTTGCAGATGAATAAAGGCCAATCGAAGGTTGATTCCAATTAGCAATTGTTGCTTATTATATTGTTGCTTCTTAGGACACTTTCACAAATATCCGAGCTTTCTAAGCGGGTTCCCATTTCGGCGATCTCCTCTGGGGTTACCACTCCTTTTTTAATAAGGAGCTCAGCAAGCGCACTGACTAAGAGAATGGTGCGGTAATTCTGTTCTTTGAGATCGGCGATCATTCCCATCCGCTGAACCTCTTCCCATGCATTCATCGTGTAGTCATCCTTTCTAGTATTTTTAATAGTATAGTCACTTGCGTTGAAAAAGATTCCGAGAAGAGCGAAAAAGATTTCGAGAAGAGCAAAAAAGTTCCGAGAAGAGTGAAAAAGAATTCAGGGAGGTAATCACAGTGGGGCTGTTTCAAGACGACTTTTATCGTACCCGGCCAAGTCGTATAAGTGACAGATTAGGGCAGACATCTAAAGCAGGGCGGAAGTCTTCACTTATGCTCCTTACACTCGTGGTTGTTTTCTCCTTGGCGATGGGTTCCTTCCTTACTGTTTTGCTTTTCCGCTTTATGGAGCATGAGGAGACCCCATCCGCTTTAACAGCCGTTCCTTATACCTCAAGTAGTGAGAGGGCTGTAGCTGCTGTCAGTGCTGTTCAACCAACCGTTGTTAGTGTGATTACCATGATGAAGGAGAACAGTTCCATTGCAGGTGTAGGCATGGGATCCGGGGTTATTTTTCGCAAAGAAGGGGATCTTGCCCTGATTGCTACCAATAATCACGTAGTTGAAGCGGGCAACTCGTATGAAATTGTACTGTCTGACGGGGAACGTCGTAAAGCGGTGGTTGTGGGTAAAGATAAATATACCGACCTTGCCGTTCTATCCATAGACGCCTCCGGAATCAAAAGCTATGCCGAATTTGGTAATTCGGATAAGATTAAGCCTGGAGAAACGGCGATTGCCATCGGCAACCCCTTAGGGTTAAGCTTCTCACATACGGTGACAGCTGGAATCATTAGCTCATCCCTGCAGGTTATTCCGGTTTACCTTGGTAAAGACGGCAATGTGCAATGGGAGATGGAGGTCATTCAAACGGATGCACCCATCAACCAAGGCAACAGCGGTGGAGCATTAATCAATCTGGATGGTAAAGTAATCGGGATTAACAGCATGAAGATTGCAGATGCAGGTGTAGAAGGACTCGGCTTTGCGATTCCGTCTAACACAGCGGTTCCGGTTTTAGACGCTTTAGCGCGTGATCATAAGATTAAGCGTCCAATGATGGGCATTCATTCGGAGGATGTTCAAGCCTTCTCCAGTGGAATTGAGGTTCTAAAGCTTCCAAAGGGTGTGGATACTGGTGTTATCGTCACGGAGGTTGGTGACCCTGCGAAGGCTTCCGGTCTCAAGACCAGTGATGTTATCGTGAAGTTGGATAACAGCACGGTGAACAGCACGATGGAGCTGCGCAAGTACTTGTTTAAGAACAAAAAGATTGGTGATGAGCTTTCTGTTACTTACTACCGTGACGGTGATCGATCGACGCTAACTCTTACGCTTGGTGAGGCAGAATGAGCAGAAGAACGAAAAAAGCGATAAGTATGGAGGAACGGAATGTACTGTGTATGTAAAGATCATATAGAAATTGCGATTGACCGTTTCGTTGACGAGTATGAAGAAGCACCCGATGTCGTGAACCTGAAGGAAACTCATTTTGCTGCTTGGGATCCGCCGCCAAGCTGTGAAGAGAATGATTGCAGCCAGAGTGCGGAATTTCTGGTCATATAACCGACTGTTAGACGAAGGCCCCATGTCCTGATTAGGAACTGGGGCTTTGTTTTGTTATTGCAGGTATCTGTAGGTATTTGTAGGTGTCTGCATCTGAGTCACTGGGGGAGTGAGCAAGGAGCAGTTTGCCGCGGCAGATGCTCCTTGTTGCTATAAAGCTAACGGGGGTAGTGAAGGTTAATGCTATCGATGATTCTAACGGAGCCCACAGACGCTATTTATCGGAAAATGGGCTCTAAAAAATTGTAACGGCGATGAGCGCCGTTATTTAAGCCTTTAGGCAGTTATTAACCCTCTTTTGGGGCAAATAAGCGCCTATGGTTCCGTTAGAATTTCAA